>NZ_CP040273.1:0-300000 GCF_013393905.1 Nostoc sp. C052 | reverse complement strand
TCGTCTCCTGTTTGCCCAGCATTTGAAGGAAAATTTCGACATTGCTTCTTCTTCACTCCATGAAAATAGCGCTGTTCTTGGAGGACAGCCACGCATTGAGGAAGGCGTAAAGACCTTAGTAGCACGATATCCCGATTTACGGATTATCCCAATTATTACGACTTGTTCAACTGAGACAATTGGGGACGATATCGAAGGAACCATTAACAAGCTCAATGGCTTTTTAAAGGAGGCTTATCCCGATCGCAAGGTTATCCTTGTTCCTGTACATACCCCCAGTTACAAAGGCAGTCAAGTCACTGGCTATAATGTCGGCGTACATGCAATCATTTCTTCCCTAGCAAAAAAAGGCGAACCAACTGGCAAGCTGAACATCATCACAGGGTGGCTTAACCCTGGAGATGTCACTGAAGTTAAGCGCATCTTAAAAGAGATGGACGTTCCAGGAAACATTTTACTGGATACAGAAACCTTCGATGCCCCCACCATGCCTGATAAGACAAGTTTTGCCTTTGGGAATACAACCATTGAAGAAATTGCTGATTCTGCTAATGCGTTGGGAACTATTGCCTTATGTAAATATGAAGGAGGCAGCGCAGCCGAATTCTTAGAAGAGAAGTTCAAAGTTCCGGCAATTCTTGGCCCAACACCAATTGGCATCAAAAATACCGACATCTGGCTGCAAAATATCAGCAAAATGACTGGCAAACCAATACCAGAATCTTTAGTCAGAGAACGTGGTAAAGCCATTGATGCGATCGCAGACCTCGCACACATGTTCTTCGCTAACAAGAAGGTAGCTATTTACGGAGATCCCGATCTAGTAATTGGTCTAGCAGAGTTCTGCTTAGAAGTTGAGTTAGAGCCAGTGCTGATGTTGTTGGGAGACGACAACAAAGCCTGCACCAAAGACCCAAGAATTGCCGAGTTGGAGAAGCAAGCAGCTTGTGATATCGAAGTTATCTGGAATGCAGACCTTTGGGAATTAGAGCGCCGCATTACAGATAAATCCCTCGAAATTGACTTGATTTTAGGTCATTCCAAGGGTCGGTATATTTCTATCGACAACAAAATTCCGATGGTTCGGGTAGGTTTCCCCAGCTTTGACCGTGCAGGTCTGTGGAAATATCCTGTTATTGGCTACAAAGGAGCAGAATGGCTAGCAGATAACATTGCCAACGCCATGTTTGCAGATATGGAGAACAAGCACGATCGCGAGTGGATCTTAAACGTCTGGTAGATTGAATTTTAAACGCAGAGGAACGCAGAGTTTGAATGCTGGAGCCTCTATTCAAAATTTTGCGTTCCTTTGCGCCAACCCCAGCGCGACGGCAGTCGCTACAACGGGGAGCCACTGCGGTGGACGGGTTCCCCGGCATAAAGCAAGTGGCGTGGGAACCCCCGCAACGCGCTGCTTCCCCTCTGCGTTTAAAAAAGATGAGATATTTGGAGAAGTATCATGATAGATCAGAATGTCGTATTTTACGGAAACTTGAGCGAACTTTATCGCTTGGCAAAAGAAGGTAAGATTAAGACTACTTTACAAGGTAGTCATACCCGCCCTTGTAAATTTTGGACTGCAACGAAAATTTTAAGTGGGATTAAAAATGCGATCGTCATTTCTCACGGGCCGAGTGGCTGTGCTTATGGAGTTAAGCGGGCATACAAGCTGACTAATAGCCGCAATAGTGGTTCCCCTTATGAACCCGTGGTGACTACGAACATGAGTGAGAAAGCGGTAATTTTTGGTGGCGAAAAAGAATTAAAAGGCGCGATTCGAGAAGTAGATGAAAAATACCATCCTGATGCGATCGTTGTTGCTACTAGTTGTGCGTCTGGTATTATTGGCGACTGTGTTGATGACGTAGTGAATAAAGCCCGCAGCGAAATCGATGCCGAGATCATGACGATACATTGTGAAGGATTCGCTGGGGAGTATCGCAGTGGATTTGATATCGTATTTCGGCAAATCGTAGATTTTATGGAGCCGCCAACTCCAGAGCGGAAAGCACAACTAGCTGATGCTGTCAATATTGTGGGCGCGAAGATGGGCCCTGAAAGGACAGAAGTCGAAACTGATGTCAAAGAATTGGTGCGATTAATAGAAGCAATGGGGGCAAGAGTTCACAGCGTCATCGCAGGTGATTGTACATTAGAAGAACTCAAGCAAGCACCGAGTGCAGCAGTCAACTGTACTTTATGTTTGGATCTTGGCTATACCATTGGCAAAGCCATGTCAGACAAGTTCGGTACGCCGTTAAATTCTACTATCCTTCCCTACGGAATCAGCGCTACAGAAAAATGGCTCGAAGGGGCGGCAAAATATTTAGGGATGGAAGAACAGGCCACTGCCCTAATGGAAAAGGAATATGCCGCAATCAAGACTGAATTTGAAGCAGCTAAGAGTTATATAGAAGGGAAGTTAGCGATTATCGAAGGACATGACGCTATCAAGTGCTTATCCCTTGCTCACATGTTGGATCGTGATTTTGGGATGCGTGTAGTAATCTATAACTTCCATCCCTGGAGTACAGAAGCACGAGAAACCAGTGTAGATTATTTGTTGGAAACAGGGTTAGACCCGGAAATCCTGATTACAAAAGGGACACTGGCCTTTGGCAAGTACGAGTCCATGAAACAAACGGAAGATGAATTACTGGATTTCATTGGTGGTCTTGATGCAGAATCGGTAGTTTATTTTGGTTCTTCCTTGAGTTTCCCCCATATTCCCGTAGTCGATTTAAATGCTATCTTAAATCGTCCCAGATTTGGCTATCGCGGAGCCTTAAAGGTCGCAAAGTGTATAAAAACAGCACTTCAATATGGCTTTAGACCTCGGAGTGCTTTAACCAAGCAAATGGTATTCCCTAAAAATTCCGGGTTAGCATCTACTCAATCACTAAGCGGAAAATTAGCTCAAGACATGCCTGACTGTACCGTATATGCAGCAGGAAAGAAGCGGGGAAAATGTTTTAACGAGTAATAAATAAAATGTGACTTTGCTGAATCAAAGTATGGATTTGTCGGGCTACGCCCCGCAACTCTTGGAGACGCTCCGCGTAGCTTGCTTACCCGTAGGGGTACGCTAACACGTAGAAAATTGTAGGTTAAGTAAAACGTAGATGCCGGAGGCGGCTGACCACAGGGTAGTGAAACCCAACAAACTCTCAGAAATAATTGGGTTTTGTTCCTCAAACGCCACATGCTAACCTGCGGGAACGCTAAGAGCGAACAAGTCGGCAGAGCCGCCCAACGCAGTGGCTCCCCAACCTACTTAAACTATTCCAGGTTGGTGTAATGAGTAAAATTTTTACCATAGTCAAGCCTTAGAAAAACAGGAGGAAAAATGTCTGCTGAAACGACTTTTGACAATTGTAACCATAGTAAAGACCCAGTAGTTGGCTGTGCCCTTGAAGGTATTGCAACTACAGTTGCTGGTATTAAAGATGTTAGTATTGTGATTCAGTCTCCACAGGGTTGTGCGTCCACTGTCGCAGCTGGGTATGATGCTCATGAGGTTGATTTCACCAAGCGGAAAGTAGGTTGTACTCGTCTTTTTGAGTCAGACATTGTGATGGGAGCGTCTGATAAACTCAAAGGGATGATTAAAGAGGCGGATCAATCTTTTGATTCTAAGGTGATGTTTGTCGTTGGGACTTGCGCGGCAGACATCATTGGTGAAGATATTGCGGGATTGTGCAACCAGCTTCAGCCAGATATCAAAGCCAAACTCGTTCCTTTAATGGCTGGTGGATTTCGGGGCAATGCTTATGATGGCTTGGAGATGGGAATGGATGCTTTACTTCCTTTTATCAAAAAAAGGCAGACTAAAAGAAGGGGTAGAAAGCCGAGGATTGTAAATATCATTGCGCCACAGGCAAATCTTAATCCTACTTGGTGGGCTGACTTGCAATGGGTAACGCAGATTTTAAAATCTTTGAGGATTAGAGTACAGACTGTTTTTTCTCATAATACTTCATTTGAAGAACTGGAGCTAGCTGGTGAGGCAACGGCCAATATTGTTCTTAGTCATGATGTTGGGTATAAGTTTGCTCGGAAAATGCAAGAGACCCACAATATCCCCCTCATCCTTGATGATATACCTTTACCAGTAGGTGTAAACAACACTACTCGATGGTTGAAGGCATTAGCGGCACATTTTAAGATCGAACAAAAAGTCGAACCGCTAATTAAACTTGGCGAAGAAATGGTCGTAGATACACTTCGCAAACGAGCATTGATGATTATTCCCCGATATCGTAACTGTAGAATTGCTGTATCTGCGGATGGAACGCTTGGCATTGGACTGGTTAGAATGCTCTTTGAAGAATTGGAGATGATTCCTGAAGTCTTATTATTTCGCTCGGCGATGCCTGATTCTCGTTCAATTTTGGAGCGAGAACTGCACAGCCTCGGTCTTACTTCCCGTGTAATATTTTCGGCAGATGGCTATCAGGTAAAACAGACTTTAGAAGAGTTTGATGTTGATGCTGTGATTGGCTCGGCATGGGAAAAATACATGGCAGAGGAACTAGGAATCAAAATTGCTTTTGATGTATTTAGCCCTACTAACAGAGAAACTTATGTTGATAAGCCATATTTTGGCTATGAAGGCATGATCAATATGATGGAAGTGATTGCTAACGATTGGGATAGAGCTTTTCGTTCCAAAGAGATTCATTGGACGAATGCCACTAAGTTAAATGCAAACCCTTGATATGGTTGGCTTCTTGGTGTGGGATGTAGGATTGCAGGTATTGGGGTGTGGGGAATTAAGAAGATGTTGAACTCCTTGGCGCAATCCAAAGTGAACTACCCACACTGACTTGGAGTACCAAGTACAGTGTCGGCTTCTGTAATCACAAGGGAGTGCCGCAACTTGGACTTTCGCCCTAGTTTTGGTCTTACCTCCCCTCCTACAGCAGAGACGGCTGAACCTTCCGCCTTTATCATTCTGATACCCTCTGCTCTAATATTTGCGGCTGCGTTTCCATCACGATCATGATGAGTATTACAATGAGGACAAGTCCAGTCACGGACATCCTCTTGTCTCTCACCTATTTGATAGAAACAATTAGAGCAGAGTTTTGAACTGGGGAACCATCTATCAATCTCAACTAACCTCGCACCTTTGCGTTCTAGCTTGTAGGCTAAAAAATTAGTGAATGTTCCCCAACCCACATCAGATATTGACTTTGCCAATTTATGATTGCGTACCATGCCTTTGACATGAAGATTCTCTACTATGACAGCTTGGCTATCGCTGACCAACTTATAACTAAGTTTATTTTTTTAGTGCCCTTCGGGTATTAATTTTGAATTGGAGCCTTCGCGCAGCGTCTCCAAGAGTTGCGACTTGACAGCGCATTTTGGGTTGGCATACAACGGTACTTCGCATTACCTCAAAACGCGATATCAGATACTAGTTTTGGTTAACATAGAAATTCCCCTGACATTGCAAATCAACTATGCCCAAGACTTGGAACATTAAGATAGATAACTATTTTCAAGCCAACCCAAACTGCATCATCGCCACTGCTCATGTAGACAGCTTCCCGATAGACCTACCGCTAGAACCAAACATCAGGGAACCAAACCGTAAAAGCGCGACCTACAGACAAATCTTCGACTCACTGACCACCGAACCTGCAAAATTCTTCTCTCGCCACAGTGGAATCGTTCTGTCAGCGAATATTGCTAAACCTGTCAAGAATAAAACTGAACTGGAGCTAGAAGTCTTAGAAGCTAACGAGGGGGGTAGTGATGGCATTATCAACGGAGGGCATACAGTTTTAGCATTTGAGCAAGCGAAAAATTACAAATATGACCTAACCGAAGCCAGAGTAAAAGTTACGATCCACATTGGACTGACTGAAGAATCAGCCAAAGATATAGCCCTGGCCTCCAACACTACAACGCCAGTAGATTCTCGCTCCAAAGTCAACGCCAGGGGTGATTACAAATTCATCAAGCAGTATTTAGCCCAGTTAGAACAGAAAGAAGATAGAAAATTCCGCATTGCCTATTACCAAAACCAAAGCGGCGCTCCCAGAAATGCCCAGTGCAATGTTACCCATTTGCTCAAGCTCCTTTACTGCCTGGACAGAAATAAATACAACCCCGACGGCAATAAACGAACCAAGCACCCAGCAGGAATGAGTCTTCCAAGTAACATCACAGATGCAGAAAGGGAAAGGTTAACTGCACTTTTGCCTCTCTTGACTCATGCTCTGTGGATAGAGCAAAGACTGTACGAAATAATCCAAGACTATATCAGCAACCCCAGAAGAAAGGGTGCTAACGACCTAGCATCAATAGATATACGTAAAACTACGTTATTGCCTGACAGCAAGTATTCATTCGGGTTTGGTGCGCCAACCGACCTAGCACTACCGATAATCGCATCATATCGGGTATTTCTAGACAAGGACTATAAATGGATTATTCCTTTTAACGAATTTGCCGAAGATTTCCTCCAACACCTGTGGAATAACTATTTCCGTAAGTATTTGGTGTCGGAGAAAACAGCAGGGAATACAGTCGGCACAAAAATCAGCCGCAATCAAGAGATTTGGGAAAGTCTTTATATCTCGGCGCAAAGTTATCTAAATCAGCACTTGATGAAAATGGTTAACTCCAGCAAGGAAGAAGAATCGAAGGTGACACAAGGTGCAAACAAGAGGGGAAGAGGGAAAAGGGGTGAACTCAACGCGTCTACTGTTCCCAAATAGTTGGTTATTAGTGGGATAGGTTGATGATTTCTACGCCAATATGATTGCACTTGAAGATAATCTAGTAGTTCGCTTTCCCCAAAATTGCGCTTGTGGAGGTCGGCGCTTGTGCAGAGGAGCAGGGGAGCAGAGGAGAGGCTTATACCAAGTTCTTTCCCCTCTGCCCCTCTGCTAACCACTTTTGCATTGTTTCCTTGGCAGACCACTAGATGCGATCGCTTGTTGTTAATGTATGCAATTACGACTATACTGCCTGCATCAGATAGCAATCAAAGGCTGGGGTTATGCCGGATACGACAGATGAAGGCAAAATTCACTTCATATCACCACAGTTATTGAAGAAATTAGATTACCAAACGCCTATAAGTAAATTTTACGCTTCAGCGACCTATATGAGTCGCCGAACTGAGCCGGAAAGCCTTGATTTTTCCTTGGGTGATGCTCATGAAATGCCACTTCCAGGGTTTGTAGAAGCCCTGCAACGTTGGAGTGTACCACAAAACTCCAGTTGGTATGGCTACAAGGGAAATATTCCCGAATCACGGGTTACTGTATCTGCATCTCTTCAGGAGAAACGTGGACTTTCTATATTGCCTGAAGATATTTTTATGACTAATGGGACTCTAGTCGGTTTGGCGATTTGTCTGCAAATAGTAGCTGGGGAAGGGGATGAGGTAATTATTTTGACTCCACCTTGGTTAGGTTATAGGCGTATGGTGCATTTTACAGGTGCGGTTCCGGTGGGTGTGCCTGTAGATACCAACACCTTCGAGATGAATTTGGAGGCGATCGCTCAAGCAATTACCGAACGAACTCGGGCAATAATTGTTAATTCACCTCACAACCCTACAGGTAAGATTTTTTCAGCTAGGACTCTAGAGGGTTTGGCAACTATACTAGCTGAGGCTTCTAAACTTTACGGCAAGGTGATTTACATGATTTCTGATGAAACCTTCAGCCGCATTGTTTTTGATCACCAATCTTGTCCCAGCCCGACCCAGTTTTACCCATTTTCTTTCTTGGTATATGGTTACAGTAAAACCTTAATGGCTCCCGGTCAACGTATCGGATATATCGCTCTTCCCTCCACTATGCCCAAGCGGGAAGAAATAAGGCGAGTAATCGCTATGTTACAAGTAAGTGCTTTTGGTTGGTGTTTTCCTAGCGTACTAATGCAATATGCCCTAAGCGACTTGGAAAAAATAAACATAAATATGGAGCATTTACAAAAAAAGCGAGATTGGATGGATTCGTCGCTGCGAGGCATGGGTTATCAACTGCATACCCCCGATGGAACATTCTTTTTGTTGGTGCGATCTCCTTGGGAAGATGACTGTGCTTTTGCGGAACTACTGGCAAGTCACGATGTATTTGTTTTACCAGGTACACCCCAGGAAATACCCGGTTACTTTCGGATTTCCCTTACTGCCAGCGAAGAAATGATTTCTCGTGCCTTACCCAAATTTCAAGCAGCGATAAAATACGCTGTTGAATAAAACAGTCAAATGAATATTTAGAAAATTATCAAGTTAATTATGACCCAACATTGGGAATTAACTTAACCGGAACATGATCTTAGCAAGCTTGCCAAACCCCTGGGTAAAGGCATATTCAATCTCTGCGGGATCACAAATCTCTGTTAATTTGGATTTCAGCCCAGGAAGTTCTCTAACCTCAATACAGATATTTACATATACATCTTTAGTTTCCACATGGAATAGTCCAGCATTTATGTTTAAAAAATCACCTGTTAGCATTGAACAGTAAGTTAAGGATTCTTTCCATTGTGATTTGTACTTCATTTTAAAATAACTATCGCCTAAATTCTTTTTGAACTTAGATGACTTTTCCTGTGGTTTTGGTTCCCAGAATATACTATTCTCCAACTGCCCAAGAGCTTCTATTGTCGCCACATTGGTACTGCCTTGTTGTTTTAGCTTTTTCTGTTCGACAAAAGACATAGCCAAGATGCGGTTCTTATGTCGCTCAAAAGCTTCCTTGTACAGTTCCCATGCTTTTTTGGTAATTGCGGATTGGGATGGCTCAACAATTTTAACGATTTCGCGCCAATCACCAAGAGTAAATTTAGTAATATTTTCAATAAAAGCGATGAAAATGGCGCTATAAATTTTAGTGGGACTTGCACCCCGTAAACCTTGCTTTTTTAGGGTATCAGTAACTAAGTCTAATCTGTAAGTAGAAACAGAAAGGTCAATTTCTGTAAGTGAAAGGCTAAAACCCTGCCTAAGTCGAATTCTGCTAAAACTTGGCTTTGCAGGATTTTCAATAGTTGTAAAATCAATCGTTTCACCACAGCTTGGACAAATAGCTTGGTGATGTTGAATCACCACTCCATCCTCGTCAACTTCGGCATTAAAATTAGCTAATTCATGAGTTAGCGGTTTAAAAATATGGGTGCAATGCTCACATTGAATTAAACCTTTATTTTGTATTTCTGATATAGTTTCAGGCAATAAACTCCATTTGCGGGCTTCATCAGGAAGCCCATGTTTTTTCCAATTATCGGTAATATCAATGATCACCGCAGTTGGTTTTAAAGTGTAAGTTCTTAGAACTCGTCCCAGCATTTGTAGCCAGAGAGTAGAGCTTTCAGTTGGACGGACACAGTAGACACACTCAATATTAGGGCAATCAAAGCCCTCGGTTAAGATTTCATAATTAGTAATTACTTGGGTAGTGCCATTGCGAAAACGCTGCAATATTTTTAATCTCTCTTGTGGGGGAGTTTTCCCATCCAAATGTTCGGCACTAATATAATTACGAGAAAACTCCGCAGCCAGGGCACGAGAATGTTCTAAGCTACAGGCGAAAATAACTGTACGAAGATTTCGTGCATATTTAAAGTAATTCTCAAGGATTTCGCTAACCCCAATTTGGCTAGTGACGGCAACCGCTAACTCTTTGGCTCTAAAATCCCCACGAGACTTTGCAACTCCAAGAGTCGAAATAGTTTGATTCGTTGCAAATAATCGAAAGTTACTTAAATACCCAGATTGAATTAAGTAAGCCGTGTCAATGCCAATAACCAAATCATCAAATAAATCAACAAAACCTTGACCGTCAATCCTCTGAGGAGTGGCAGTTGCACCTAATATCTGGGCGCTTTCATAATGTTCAATTAATCGCCGATAAGATAAAGCAGTTGCATGATGCGCTTCATCTAATATCAAAAGTCCAATGTTCATTGGCAAATCCAATACCTCTCGTCTGCTCAACGTTTGAACGCTAGCAACTTGGATTCTCCGTTCGGGATTAGCCAGAACACCTGCTTTGATAATCCCAACTGGTTCACCGATAATTTGCTCTAGCTTTTCGGCAGCTTGAGATATCAACTCAATCCGATGGGCAATGACTAAAACTTGTTTTCCTTGGTCAAAGAATTTATGAGAAATATGTGCAAAGCACACCGTTTTTCCGGCGGCTGTCGGGAGTTGTGCAAGCACTCGCCTATTACCATTCTCCCAAGAATTCCAAATATCTTTTATCCACTGATGTTGATAATCTCTAAGTTCGTAGGTAACAGGCATTTTATCTACCTCAACAATGATTTTTCTCCCGTGGGAATATTGCTCATTATGCCACAAGCTCTTCAAGTTAAGATACCGAAAATCTCAATTCTAAAAGTAGTAAAGATGTTTTGAGTTGAATGGATGCGATTTTACTTCATCAAGAGCAAATTATAAAGATAATAACCTGGAAGTGATGCACTCCATATCAAATCTCGCCACTGTTCTAATGACTATACTTGCTTTATTATATTGGCGAGTTTTATACTGTGCGATAATGCTGGACGCGAGCGCTCACGGGAGACGCGGCAACGCTGTTGTCGTCTTTTGCAAGTGGTATTAGATTTAAGATGGGGAAATATACTTCTTGGAAAATCAGAAAATTTGGCATCGAACTAACAAATTAAATTCGCAATCTCAAATGCCGGCGATATTTCTAGATAAAGATGGCACTTTAATCGAAAATGTACCAAACAACGTTGATCCGCAATTAATCGAAATGAAAATCGGTGCTATTGAAGGATTACAAATACTTAGCAAAGCTGGATATAAATTAATTGTGATTACTAACCAGTCGGGAGTAGCACGGGATTATTTCCCAGAATCTGCCTTGGCGGGAGTGGAAGCGCGATTGAATGAAATATTAGAAAAAGCGCAGCATACCATCAGAATTATATAGTGCATCATCCGAGCGATCGCTATGTGGTAGTGAATGACTTGCCGAAGCTAGCTAAACTTCAAGCAAAGTTCCCTGATATGTATAGCAAGTAAGGGGATTTACAGCATTCGGCTTTTAACATCCCCTCAATCCAGTGAAAGATTAGCCTATCCTGTAAGATGCTCGTCCATGCTTCTTTCGATATTGCTGATGATACTCAGAAGAAGAATCTTATGTGACACAAGGGACAAACAATCTTGGGAAAAGGGAAAAGTAATGGACTCAACGCAACCACTGTCTCTAAATAAATAGCTTTCAATCTACAATATCAACTCGCTTTAATGCAGCCATTAATTCTGTCATAAACTCAACAAAGACGCGAACTTTAGCACAGAGATAGCGTTTTTGCGGGTACAACACGGAGATCGGTAATCCAACTTGGGTCGCGTAGGATTGAAGAATTGGTTGGAGGTCTCCACGCGCGATCGCTTTGGCTGCGATAAATTTGGGAAATTGAACTATACCGGCTCCTTGAATGACTGCCTCTAAAATGACTTCTGAATTATCGAATCGCAGATAACTCTCAACACAAAGGTCAATCGCTTTTCCATCTTGTTCAAACTTCCATTTAGGCTCTCGCCCAGTCTGTGGATAGATAAAGTTGACACAGCGATGCTGCAAAAGTTCTGTGGGTATTGTGGGCGTGCCATACTGAGCGAGATACTGCGGTGAGGCACAAGTGATGTAGCGTGCAGTTGCCAGATGGTGCATGATTAAACGGCTATCACTGCTCATTCCAATCCGCACTGTCGCGTCAATGCCTTCCTCAATCAGATCGATCACGCGATCGTTAAAAGAAACATTCAGATTTAGCTTTGGATATTGTGTGACAAATTGCAGCAGAGCCGGAGCGATATGTATTTTGCCAAACACAAAGCTCAGATCGAGGCGCAATGTTCCGAGCGGCATTGATTGCGATTGTTTGACTTCGAGTTCGGCTTCTTCCAAATCGTTGAGAATTTGCTCAGAGCGTTGATAAAATCGGTTGCCATCTTCGGTCAGGGTCAAACTGCGAGTTGTTCGCTGGAGCAAGCGCACCCCTAAGTCATCTTCCAAGCGCAATACGGCTCGACTCACGGCTGAAGGAGCCATACCTAAATGTCGTGCTGCCTCCGAAAAGCTGCCAGATTGAGCGGCGCGGATAAAAATCATCAGGCTTTTGAGCTTGTCCATTAACCGAAACGCATCTTTGAATTTTTTGCACAACTGTTTTGAATTTTAACTACTTTTTCTTTTTTTCTGCACAAGCTACTGTTTAGACAAGATAAATTTCAAATACACAAACAGCATTAAAAAAACAGAGATGACACAGCAAACAACAGGAGAAAAAATTATCTTAGTCACCGGAGCCACGGGCAATCAGGGTGGCGCAGTGGCGCGTCATCTTTTAAAGCGCGGTAACTTCAAGGTACGTGCTTTTGTGCGCGATCCAAACAAGTCCGCTGCTCATGCACTCCAACAAGCGGGGGCAGAACTCGTCGCCGGAGATTTCAGGGATCGCGCGTCGCTTGATCGCGCTCTGCAAGGTGCTTATGGTGTTTTTTCATTGCAGACTTTTCTCAAAGAAGGCGGATTATCAGCCGAGATCCAAGATGGTAAAAGCGTTGCAGACGCAGCTTCATCGGCAGGTGTCGAGCATTTCGTCTACAGTTCTGTGGGCAGCGCCGAACGCAACACGGGCATTCCCCATTTCGACAGTAAATTTCAAGTCGAAGAGTACGTTCAATCGCTGGGCTTGCCCTACACAATCATGCGTCCAGTTTTCTTCTTTTACAACTACGCCTCAATGCGTCCAATGGTGGAGCAGGGCACGCTCTCCCAACCGCTCAGTCCTGAAACAAAATTGCAGCAACTTTCTGAAGAAGATTACGGAGCAATGGTCGCTGAGGTATTCGATCGCCCCGCCGAGTTCTTGAACCGCGAAATCGAAGTCGCCAGTGTGGAGATGACCATGCCAGAAATCGCTGCCGCGTTCAGCTGTGTGTTGGGCAAAACCGTCGAATACCAGCAAATTCCGTTTGAAGCGTTTGAGCAGCAAGCTGGGGAGGAAGTGACCATTATGTATCGCTGGTTTGAGCGGATTGGCTACGCAGCAGATTTGGTGCAGTTACAACGTGAGTTTTCTAAGCTGACCGACTTTGAATCGTATTTGCGCGATCGCGGCTGGTAAAACTCGCTGAAACTACCTTGGATGTTGAGTCAACAGGTTGATAAATGATGAAAGTTTTTTTGTGAGGTTTTACTGAGTCTGGGAAGGTCAGAGGATATTATACCCTCGGAAACAAAAGTAGCGATAAAGAGTTGTCTATTGTTCAGAGATTAGCCCAAACTGTACTAGTAGTCTGCCAACCCAAAAATGCGCTTGTGAGGACTGGGGAAAGGGGAAAGGGGAAAGGGGTAAGGGATTTGAAACCTTTCCCCCTTCCCCCTTACCCTTTACCCCGCCAAGTCACGAAAGCGAACTACTAGTTGTAAAGCCGCTTCTACCCTTTGAAACTCGGTTTCAAGTTCTGAAAATATAGTAGAAGCAGTGAGTGTAGTACCAGTACGACCTATATCTTCTAATTCTTGGCATAGTTTGGCAAGATTATTAGCACCGAAATTCAGACTTGCTGATTTAAAAGCATGAGTAGAATTAAGAAGTTCAGCAGCATCTTTTTTGTCAATTGCGTTATGAATGGCAACTAATCTTTGTGGGGCATCTTTCAAATAGTCATCAATAATTTCTGCTAAAAGTTCAATATCATCGCCTAGCGAATCTTTTAAGGCTTGAAATACTTCCGCATCGATAGCTGGAATTAAGATCACTTCTTGTTTGATTTCAGTTAGAAAAAGTTGCTCATCTGTTTCGGCAGAAAGTGTTAATTGCTGATTTTTATTAGCTGATGAGTGCAAAATTTGATAGTTGTTGAAAGCTTGAACGAGAGTCTCCATGCGGATAGGTTTGCTAATGTAGTCATTCATTCCGGCACTGAGGCATTCTTCCCTGTCGCCCTGCATGGCATGGGCGGTCATAGCAATAATCCAAGGTCGGCTGTTATCTGACCATTGTTGACCAATTCTTCGAGTCGCTTCTAACCCGTCCATTTCTGGCATTTGTACATCCATGAATACTAGATCATAGGGTTGTTGGCGTAAAGCTGACAGTGCTTCTAATCCATTATTTGCTATGTCAGCGCGATAACCCATGCGCTGTAGCATCTGTATAACTACCTTTTGATTTAAAGAAATATCTTCCACCAACAGAATTCGTAATGGCAACTTTTGACTTAACTGAGAATCAAAGGCTGGTGGAAATGATTTTGTAGGTAACAAAGAAATTTGTTGTTCGCATAAGGCATGGGTAAATACGTTATAAAGATGCGATCGCTTAATTGGTTTACTCAGCACAGCCACAAAGCCTAGTTTTTCTTCATGCTCTATCTGGATTACTCTTTCAAGGTCACTCAGCATTACTAAAGGTAGAGTTTGACAGCTTGGTAAAGAGCGAATATGTGCTGCCAGAGTTAAACCATCCATATCTGGCATCTGCATACCTAATACTGCAATATCAAATTGCTCACCGGAATTAATCAATTCCAAAGCTTGCAAACCAGATTCCACTGAGTGAACTCTCATTCCCCAATTAGAAGCTTGTAACCTAATTACTTCTCTGTTGGTTGCATTGACATCAACCACTAACAGGTGTTTTTCAATTAAATTTTCTTGAATAAATTCAACATCAACAATTTCGCAACTATGAGATGAGTGAAGCAGTAGCGTGAAATAAAATGTAGAACCAACTCCTAGAAAACTCTCAACCCAGATAGAGCCACCCATCAGTTCACACAATCGTTTGCTGATTGCTAAACCCAATCCGGTACCGCCATATTGCCGAGTCGTCGATGCATCAATTTGGCTAAAAGGTTTAAATAGGCGATTTATCCCTTCAAGGGACATACCAATACCTGTATCTTTAATAGCAAATTGAATTTCGTATTTGTCTTTGCTAATTGCTTGATTGAGCATTACAGAGACGACAACCTCGCCATTGTGGGTAAATTTGATGGCATTACTAATCAAATTTACAAGTATTTGTCGCACTCGTGTTACATCCCCGACAATTATGCTTGGGGTTTGGGCATCAATTAAGTAGGCTAAATTCAGATTTTTAGCAGCAGCTTGAGAAGCTAGTAATTCTAAGGCTTCTTCTATACAATAGCGGAGGTTGAAAGGGTGTTCTTCTAAATCTAATTTACCGGACTCAATCTTAGAGAAGTCCAAAATATCATTAATGAGAGTCAACAAGGCATCACTGCTAGTGCGAATAATTTCTACAAAGTCTTGTTGTTGGTGATTCAGTTCCATATCGAGCAGTAGCCCTGTCATACCGATAACAGCGTTCATTGGAGTGCGAATTTCATGGCTCATCATCGCTAAAAATTCACTTTTTGCCCGATTTGCAGCTTCCGCTTCATGTTTTGCTTGCTCCAGTGCAAAATTTTTCGAGGTGAGTTCTTCTCGTTGCTGGGTTTCTTGCTCTAGCAAACCTGCTTGTACCAAAGCAATACCGAGTTGATCGGCAACTGCTTCTAATAATTCAATTTCTTCCTGAGTCCATGAGCGAAAATGGCTACATTGTTGTATCGCTATGATTCCATTTGGTTTCCCTTGATCGCAGGTGCGGACAGTTAACATTGACTTTAATTGAATCTGACGAGAAATTGATTGGGCATTTTTAAGTAAAGGGTCGGCGTACACATCATTTGAAGCGATGGCTCGTTCTTGTGCGATGATTTTCTCGGCATGAGGATTGCCAGCGATGGGAATTTCAAATTCTAGTATGGAACTGTAACCCGGCAGAACATACTCTGCAACTACAGGAATCCGGGGACTGGAATCGTTAATGTAAGAGTGAATTAAACAACGATCCACTTGGAATGCTAGTCCAATTTGAATAGCAGCTGTCTCAAAGATTTTTTTGGTGTTCAAGCTTTGACGAATTTGCTGAGTAATTTTTTTGAGCAGAAGAGTTTGTTGAAGTTGTCGTTGCAGTGCCTCTTGAACTTGTTTGCGATCGGTAATATCTTTCATAAAGCAGTGATGCCCAGCAAATTGGTGCTGTTCATCGTAAATACAAATCATCACCAGCTGCTTATAAAAAATAGTCCCGTCTTTTTTAATTCCTCTGGCTTCAACTTCGACTCTGCCATTCCTGAGCATTTGATCATACGCATCGATCAAGCTTTCCAGATCGTCAGGATAAACCGTTCGTTGCCACTCCATACCTAACATCTCTTGAGGTTGGTAGCCTGTGATATTTCCGTAAGCTGGGTTTACGGCTATGTAGCGTCCCTGTGGATCAAGCCGAGAAATTCCTGCTACTGCATTTTCTAAGGCAGCACTCATTTGCCGCATTTCAACTTCAGCTTGTTTGCGTTGGCTGATATCTTCAACTATGTATGATAGTCGGGGATGCCCATCAGGGCGGCTTTCAATCGGGCAAACGGTGGCAGATAGCCATTTTTGACCGTTAGGAGTTTCGTGTGAATATTCAAATTTTACCGGAGCTTGAGTCTGGATAGCTTGCCGATAGTGATCAATCCAGAGGTTCAAGTACGCTGCTGTTACTCTCAAGTCAGTCGCAAATTGATTTTTTAATGCCTCTGGGGTAGTACCAAAAAACTGTGCTGCGGTTAAATTATCTGAAAGGTGGAGTAGATTATTGTCATGTAACTCTACAATTCCCATCATCATTGCGCCACTGTTGAAAAAGCTGCGAAGGGTGGATTCACTCTGCAACAAAGCGGATTCTGAGGCAATGCGATCGCTAATATCATGTAAGATACAAACTGCACCTAGTTGTCGTCCCTGAGCATCGATAATGGGTTGTGCATTGGCGTTCAAAAAGCGTGTTTCTCCATAGTTTGAAGTTACTACTATTTCTACATCATGGACTTCCTCTCCTTGCCAAGCTCGAAAAAGTGGAATATCCTCCTTTGGCATGAGAGTTTTAGTATTAGGCAGATAGAGATTGAAGTGCTGCGCCCATTGTTCAGGTAATATAAGTTGTTCGAGTAAAATGTTCTCCTTGTGCCACTCCTGTATGGTTAGGTTACAAACCGTCAAAATGCCTTCAGAATTACAAGCGACAATGCCTGAGCCGACATTATCAAGAAGAACTTTCAAGAATTCTCGTTCCTTTTGCAATGTCTCCTCTGCCGAATGGCGCTCAATTTCGCTTCCAATCCACTGTGCCATTAGCTTGAGCAATTCTTGATAAGCAGATTTAAATTTTTCTGTACGAGGAGTATGGCTAGAGAAGCTGAGAGTGCTATAAACTTCATCTGCGACTAAAACTCGCACTCCAATGTAAGACTCCATCTGGAATGTATTATAAGCAGGATGATTGTTCCATACAGAAGCTCCTGTATGTTCGATCGTCAGAGGTTCATCTGTATCTAAAACTTCACAGCATAGAGTCTGTTTAATATCAAAGACATCGCCAATATTTAGGGTATTATTAGGCGCTTGGACAGCTATGACTTCATAGCGACTATTTTGTACCCGCCCTAAAACACCAAATTCAAGATTCAATAGTTCACATCCCATAGCCAGTAGTCTCTGAATGCGCTGCTCAAAACTAAGATGGCGAGCGGCTGTAATCTCATACAGCGATCTCATGGCTGCTTCGTTTTCTTGGCGTTCTTTTTCTGTTTGCTTGATTGAAGTGATATCAAAACGAATTGCCAAATACTTGAAGGGTTTGCCATTATCATCTAGGAAGGGCACAATCGTCGTCTCAACCCAATAAGAAGAACCGTCTTTTGCTCGGTTTTGAATTTCTCCTCGCCAAACTTGGCCACTAGCAATTGTTGACCAGAGTTGCTTAAAGAAAGCAGGTGGATGATAGTCTGATTTAATCAGTCGATGGGTTTGTCCAATCAATTCCTCTTTAGTGTACTGAGAGATTTCACAAAATTTATCATTGACGTAAGTAATGATTCCGCGCTCATCGGTGACTGCAACAATCGCTGACTGATCCAGAGCAAATTTCTGAAATTCTAATTCCCGTAGTGTGTTTTGTAGCGACTGTTCAGTTTGTTTACGTCTTGTGATGTTAGTGGCAATACCTAGAAATCCGGTCAACTTAACTGTCCGGTCGTACAGTGCAGTTATCGACAACGATACTGGAAAGTAAGAACCATCTTTAGGAATGTATGTCCATTCCCGCTCATCAATTTGTCCCAGATGTGCTTTCGCAACAAAAACTTCAAACCCTGGTGCAATCTGGCGATTGAGTTCTTGCGATAGTTCTTTTGCTCGTTGTACAACTTCATCTGGTTTGTGAAAGATGGCAGGAGTTGTTTTGCCAATCACTTCCGCAGCAGTATATCCTAACCATTGTTCAGCTGCTGCATTAAAAGTGCAAATCGTGCCATTTGTATCAGTGGAGATAATGGTGTAGTTGGCACTATCAAAGATGGCTTGCTGGAGTGTCATAGCTGACTGGAGATTAATCTCTGTTTGCTGAAGTTCAGATATTTTGAGAGCGAGTTCCTGGTTGATGAACTCAATACTGCGACTATGCCGTTTAGCGGCTTGAGCAAAATACAGAGCCAACGCTAAAATCCAGGCGATGAAAAGACCTCCAATTAGGACAAGGGTTGGAAGGGGCGATCGCTTTTGCTCTAATAAAGCTGAACTAGGGATAATCTGAATTTGCCAATTAATACCATGCAGATTAATAGTTACCTTCTGTGTCCAAATTGAAGTTTCTAGAGACGTAGATCCATACCTGTAAATTAATTCATCCCCATCAAAAACTGCAATCTCATAATTTTGGGTAAGTTGTTCTGGCAAGATGCGATCTAAAAGCGATTGTATTTGAAAAACTCCCATAATGTAGCCATCGAATCGCTCCCCAACATACAGAGGAATAAATATCAAAAAGCCCTTGCCACCCTGTTTCAATTCTAGGCTGCGAGTTAACGTTGTTTGTCGAAGATTGCGTGCAGTTAAGAGTGCAGTTCGCCGTTGGACATTCTTGCTTAGGTCTAGATTGAGTAACGCTTCATTACCTTTTAGGGGAGCAATCCAGCGAATATGGTCAGTAGAATCAACCCACTCAATCGCCTGATATCCCTTTAAGTCTCGCAAATAAGCTGCGGCATCAACTTCCCATACTTGTCGAGCAGTACCTCCACTGGCTTCCCACCGCCTCGCCATCCTTTCTAAGGCGAGAATGCGCGTGTCAAGCCGACTGCTTAATTCAGCTTTGACAGCCGTCGTCTCCTGAGCAATTAAATGGATCATTTCAACGTGCTGATACACAAGTAAACTTTGCCAAAGCAATAAAACTGCAATTGAAATGCTAATCCCAATGGCAACAGGGAGCGATCTCCCAATATTCTGTTCAAAGAAATAGCTCAGTCTAGTTTGTCGAAAAATAACATTAACAAATTTAAAAAAATTATACGAGTAGCGTTTTTTCACTTTTCCCTATTTTGTTTTACAAAGGTTCAGTTTTCTTTAGGCTCGACCCCTACTTTTTGGCAAATACCTTTTCGACATCAGAGATTCTCAATGAAGTTCAAAAAAATAACAGTACTATTCCACAACAGTTTTAGCTTAAATACTAACGTTGTGAAAAAATAGAGCCAGTCGAGCTTACAATACTATTACTTTCTTCTAAATTTAGGTTGGGTATCAGGGCGAATGCACGAGTTTTCTGAAACCCTTGCTGGATAAGGATATTGGCGAAAAATTGCCTAAATTTAAAAACGCCGAAACCCAAGTATTAAAGGATTCTCATACTTTAGATGCGTTTGTCCTGGTGAGTTAAGCAACAGCCACACAACTACTTCTACATAGAATGAAATATTTTTGACTATCTTGTGCTTAACCCTGTTTGGTCAGTCTGGGAAAATAAAAATCAGAGCCAAATTTTCAAATCTATATAGAGCCAGTCTTTAAGCGTTTATTTTCTAATAGAATGACTTCATCCAGGTTTCTTTGTAAAAGTCTTATTCTGTAAGGATTTTGATTATTTTCTGGCAGAAGTGATAAAAGCGGGTTAAGTACCAACAAGTTAAACTTATAAACAAATAAACAAATCATAAATAATAAAGAAATTCTAATATTTTAAATAAAAAGATAATAATTCTTATTAAAGAAAAATTCCGAGATCAGAATCAAGATGATCTCTACGAGACTCTGACTTGGACAGAACCGTAGATTTACTGAACAAATTCACATTAACTTCTACCGAGTCCGGGTAAAAACTTACTCCAAACACTTTGCTCTTTTGAGGTTAATTCTTTTGAACCTAAAACATTCTCTAGCCCTTGCTGATTACTCTGAATCTCCTGCATATTGAGAGAATGAATCACCTGGGCTAACTCTGGATTTTCTTCTAACAGTTCGGCTTCAAGCTCTAACTCCTGCTGCAAAAGTTGAGCATTTCGACGCAAGAACATCTGCTGATTATGTCGCTGTCTGATCAGGGATTCAGTTAGGTGTAATTGTTCTTCACAACTCAAATTGTCGTATTCGTTATACATTTTATTCAACTCCAATTAATCCCAAGTATTCTGCCGATAATTCCATCAAGTATCTCAAGGCTAAACAATCGCCGTAGTTTGTGTATATTTGAGCAATAGTCATGAAAACTTCTAGCAGATTATCAGGCGTTACTTCAGTGAAACGAGAAGCCAAATTAAATGCTGAGTTTTCAGCTTGTGGCTCTAGCGGCGTTGTATCAGCCCACACTATTAATCCTCGGTTATCTAATTCTGCCAAGCTTATAGAATTAACCGCATCCACAACGTAATCAGGCGCATACTTTATTAATAGCTTAATCACCAAATAACACCTCCATAAAGTAATTGATATCCCAGCCTCAATCTTGTAATAAATTCGTCAGTATTACGATTGCTCCAAACAGGATTACTACGGCTTTTTATCCAGTTAATTGGACTATGACAAATCTCATTATGACAACGGTAGCACGTAGGAAATGTAGATTGACCAATGATGTCGTTGCCGTAGTAAGCGTGATGGATTTCTTCACTTTTCTTAGTCAAGCAAACGACACAATAATTGTGAGTTTTTCGGTGAGCGATTGCTACTTGTTTCTTGTACTCTTTGGGATTACCATACCGAGCAATCCAGTTTAATTGTCTGGGTAGCCGAGATTTTCTAGTAATAGAGTTACCCCCTTTTCGTTTAATTCTTGCCCCGTTAATTCCTGCCACTTCTGTTTGATTTCCTGAAAATGCGGTCTTCTTCCTAATCCTGTTGCCCATTTTCTAATTTCTTGATACCAGTCAACCTGCTGCTGTGAGGATTGCTGATTATTTTTAGAACTATTAACAGTGTCAGCATTCGGTTTGGAATCCTGTTTTTGTTCCAGACCTTTGATATCAAATTCCGGGATTAGGGCAACGAAGGGATTAGACCGAGTGGGAATTACTAAGGCATAACGTACACCAGCTTTATCTAGTAGTTCGCAAGCTTGGCGTAACATCTCTAAAATCTCTTTTTTGACATTTACAAAGTCTTGGGGATGGTCAAGAATATAAGAGGATGTTTGCCCTGTGGCAATAAAACAGACGTTCTTTAAGGACGGGCGACTAAATCCGGTTTCCCCAGAGAGCGGGGACTGGCCCATAAATAGACCATGACCCTTTAACCCCGCAGTGAATTTGATGATATAGTTCCAAAAACCCTGCAAATCTTTGGCAGTATCAGCATCAACCATTCCTGGAAGTCCCTTGCCACCACCAAATACAGAGTCCACCTCATCTTGAGCAAGAAATAATTCGGGAACGCCCTGACATTCACCACCAACAATTGATACTCTGGCTTTCTGCTTGTCAATTTGGTCTGTGGCAAAGGTAATCCAGTTTTTTAGTTCTTTCATGCCGTCAAACTTACGGCTGAACTTGCACAACCATCTGGTGACATCATCCTTTGGATCGCTGCCAATCACAATTGCCGGGCTTTGAGATTTTGCAGCAATTTTATTGATAATCACGCCAGCCAGCGTAGACTTTCCAGACTGCGTTCCGCCAGAAAGATAAAAATGGTGATTACTGCGAAGAGTCATATTTTGATTAGATGCAGCATCACACAGTTCATCAATCCAAGCACCATCAATTCTGATGTACTCAGGATAATTAGCTGCGATCGCTTGGAGAACTTTCATCGCACCCGGATTAATCACGGACTGCACAAATTCTTCATCAATATCAGCAATATCGGGATTGGGAATACCAGTCGGTGAGGGTGATTGTTGCGCTGGTGGTTCTGGGAGTGTAACCAACCCTTGCAACTGATATTCAGCAATCCACCGGGGGCGCTCTTGCATTGGTAGCCGATTCACGTAATCAGCAACTCGGCGTTTGGCAGCGATCGCAGTAGTGACATAATCATAAACAGCCTCACCTTGTAAATGCTGTTTGAGTGCTTTTAAGTCAGCTTCTAGCAAAGACTGGTAAACTTTTTCCTTACTTTCGCTGATTTGGGCGGATACCCCAAATAAGCCAGCACTCACAGTTCCCGCACCAAGCAGCATCCCGGTTGTTATTCGGTCAGTGTTTAAGAAAAAAGGAGCAGACAGACATAACACTGCACTTGCTCCTAAAGAACATAAAATACTCCGTTCGGCATGAATGACGCTACTGGCAGTTAGACGTTGTAATTCAAATCCCATTACCTCACCCCCAACGCAACACCGGCTGCAACTAAAGTCAAAAACACAAACAGGAATATCACTCCAGGCATTAATCCAATAATGAAAGTTTTGCGGTTAAAGCCGAATCCTTTAATGACTAAACCGCCAAAGTTGAATAACCCCAGAACTATGCAGCAGATGGAGATTATGCCAATAAACCAAAGAATGTATCGACTAACGGGGCTGGCAACGGATAAATAACCCATAAACATAGAAAAGCCAACCCCAGACACTGCATATCCTATATGAGAGAGCTTGATACTTTGCATAACCTAAAATCGGAATGAATCTCCCACTTCATCAAATGCTTTCTCATATCCCCCCAACTGGCGTTGCTGCTCTTGAGAACCAAAGGCATGACGGATCACCGCCTCCCCATGTAATGCCCTGGTTCGCTGCAAATCCTCCTCAATCTTCATGGCTTCTTGAGAATATGCCAACTGGTTTTTATACATCTCTGCCAAGGATTGCAACTGCTTGAGCTTGTGCCGGGAAAATTTAGTGTGCAGCCATTTCTGTGCTTTTAGAGTACCAGCTACTTCTGCTTCATCCAGAACCTGCTGTGCAGTGGTGTAAGCTGGCAATGTGTAGCGATCGCGGATTGATGAAGGTAAATTACCCTCAATTTGGGTAGCATCCCCAACTCTTAAATCCGTTGATACTACTCCATCACCTTTACCGCCAAATAAACCAGGAAGCCATTTTCCTAACATTCCTTTCTCCCCTCTAACTACTAATTAAAGAATCCAGAAGTCAGAAGTCAGGAGCCAGAATAAAAAATTGTAGTACTGAATGAATAGACTATAAAGCATTAAATTTTTACTTTTCAAATCTACCTATTCAGTTCTCCTGAATTCTGACTCCTGGCTCCTGACTCCTGTGTATAAGTCTGCTGAACTTGTTGAACTTGTGAGCCGATATATCGGGTTATGCCATATATCCCCATGAATGAAAACATCAGAATGGTAAAAGCTGCGATCGCAGTTTGAGCCATCATTCCCCGTTGCATCAATTCCTCAATCTGTCTATTGGACTGCGAGCGCACTCTCGACTCATCAATAATTTGCTGGACTACCAGGAATTCTTCTGTTGTCAGATTTTCTAGTGTCAGCCCTGACAGATTCAATTCCCCGTCCTTCTTCAGGTGAATATTTAATGCTTTGCGATGGGTTTGGTCTTGTTGCTCCATATATTGCCACGCCCAAAACGAGGGTTAATAGCAGCAGATTTAGTACTGCTGCTACCAAGATGAATTTATTCGGTCGCATCTGCATTGCTAGCAGAGAGATAGAGCGATGTAATCTCCTGACCGAACCGAAAAAAGGCTTCTGGTTCTCCCTGGAATTCTTTGGCGAACTGTGCTACTTCTGCTAAATACTCGTTAGAAACATTAGCTAAAGTCTCGATTGTTTCAACTGCCTCTTTGTGAGCAAACTCGCGTGTCCCTTGGGTAATTGCAGAATTAAAAGATTGTATCTCTGCTAACGACTGCTTGGCCTGATTGGCAAGTGAAGTTTTATAATCACTCATGCTCTGTTGAGCTTTATTGGTTTTGGCAGTACGTTTGGTACTTTTAGCTGTTTTACCATTGCTAGAAACAATTAAATTACTAGCTTTTTTGAGTGCCACAAGTTCGTCAGAGATGGCAATAATTTCTGCCTCAGTAATCGCATCGGGATCTACGTCTTTCTTTTGTAAGTACAAGCGTAGTTCTTCAGAACTCATTTCGATTCCATTAGCAATGAGAAGTTCTTGTAAATCGTTCATGAAGTGCCTCCAATTGATTTAGGTTGACGAAATTTGAATTTAGTTTGAGAAGCAATTTTTTTGACCCATTGCTGAATTTCAAATTCGGTGTAAATCTTATCTACCGAAAATGGCACTCCAATTTCTTGACCCCATCTGTAAATTGTGGGTTTGGATGGTCGCGGTTCTAGTCTTTGTAATGCTTCAAAGAGTTGAGCGCCGTTGCATGACAATTGTGGCAAGTTTGAACAAATAAATTCGTAGCGTTGAACATCTGATAATCGAATGGTGCGATTGGGATTTAAAAGCTTCAGTTGAGCATAAGCTCTCACCAGCAGAATTACCCCAGCTTTGGCACTGGTGGTATCAGATATTTCTAATCGACGAAGAATTCTTGGCCAAGTGTAATCACTAACTTGACCAACAATTTTTTCATATTCGTTCCTCAGAATTGTTCCTGCCATAGAAACAGCCGTAACATCTTTGCAATTCTAGATTAGCATAAATACCACATCTATAACCCTATAGATAAGGTATTATTCTGAAAAAATTCTCGGAAAAAACATAGAACTATAGGGGTAAAGTTAGGTAAGTGTTATTGTCGAGGAGAAAATGCCTAAGAAAACTACACCAAAAATGGTTCAGACAGGAGTTTCTATTCCAGAGCCGTTGTATGAAGCCGCAAAGCGAGTTCAAGCAATGGAGGGCTGGAATGAGTCAGAAATGCATCGCGTCTTTTGGGAAAAAGGATTTGCGCTTCACCTTCAAGGAACTCTTGCCCGTTACCAGTTGGGTTTGATTCCTGAAGCACAAAGTACAGCCGAATAACTTGCCAGTATTTGATCAAAGAGCGGGCTAACACCGCTCTTTTTTTTTCTAGGGGTACTTAAACATTTTTGAGGAATCAACAAGACTCAAACCTATACAGCACAAGGAAAATAAACTTTTATAGTATGCAAAAATAACTTAGTGCAATGATCGTCATAGTGGAGTATGTTCAGTTAAGTCAAAACTCCCTTGCACTCTCAGCAGTTTGTCTCAAAGCTAAAAAAGCTTCTTTTAACGGTTGACTGATAGCACTGTCTGGTTCTGCCAGCACTAGCTGTTGATAAGCTTCCAAGAACTGTGACCTTAGCCGATGGAATAAATGCAGAAAGTGGCGCACAAAACTGATGCAATCCAAAACCACAATTTCTATACCGCTTGTACGATCATACATACTTAAGGCATATTCCCGAATACCTTCCTCAATCACATCCGTTGTGATAAAAATATAGTTGTCAACTCGCTTTCCAGTACCATTAATTTTTTGCAATGCACGGTCGATATCTTCCACGGTGACACGGCGAGTCTTCATTTCATAGCTGGTAATCACTTTTTGATCATCAACTAAAGTAATTTCTACATCTCCCAAAGCCCCAGTCTGCTCATCTGCCGCATTGTGAGATTTTAGAGG
The DNA here is from genome assembly GCF_013393905.1 of Nostoc sp. C052. GTDB lineage: Bacteria > Cyanobacteriota > Cyanobacteriia > Cyanobacteriales > Nostocaceae > Nostoc. Next base: position 274,106 of record NZ_CP040273.1, on the reverse strand, counting down.
AAAAAAACGCTCTCCTATATATTGTTCTGCCACTTGATAAGCAGCAGCAACAATCATTACAGGAAGGCGGCTTGAGCCTCGGCAAGCCAAATGCTGTTTCAACAGTGTAATAATTTCCTCTGCTGACAAAGGCATTGCGCCTTCCGATTTCTTCAGATCCGACAGTAGTGTTTCCATGCGTTGCCGCTTTTCGTTCCGAGCAATAATCAGACAGCGAATGGTTTCCGCTAGCATTTCCTCAGCACTTATCTTGCCTTGATGAACATCATCAAGTAATTCCAGCGCGGCTTGGTAAAGCTTAGGTGGTCGCCCTACCAGATTTATTACTGGGGTTAAAGTAACGTTGCGGTTTCGCAGGGCAGGGGTAAGAAATGCAGTAGTAGGATTACAAGGCAACTCATGCTTATTAATGAAGGCTGTAATGTAACTTTCATCGTAGTAGCGCCCAGAGTAAGCATTTGATGTACCTATTTCAGTATAAGGATTGCGGATATCAACATCCGAACGATGAATCGCTGCTAAAGAGCAGGCAAGTAACAAACGAACCACAGCACGATTGCCCACATAGCGCGACACATAATCAATTTTTTCGGCAATGCTGAGATCAGTTACTATCGCTTGCACTATCGACGCTTCGGCTTTTTGCAAAGCTACATCAAGGATAGCTGCTGGGGTTGTGTACATAGAGCGCTTCCTTCGATAGTAAGCGTGGAGGTTATCAGATCATAATTTACCCAAAGTACTTCTTGCCTTAACTCTTTGATGGAATGGCAGTGCTTCTGGGGCGCTTTAATGCAGTTCCAATCACCATACAATTCCTGCATCAACGTACAATCATAGCTTGAAAGGGCAACCTTACCTTTAACTGAACGCAAAACAACCGCCAGTTGCCGATGTTCATCGTCAGTCATTTCATAAGCGTAAGCCTTGCTATCCCCACGGGAAGCGTGCGGATACGGAGGGTCACAGTAAAATAAAGTTTCTGGGCTATCGTAACGTTGAATAACATCAATTGCTCGATCGCTCTCAATTTGCACACGTAGTAGCCGTTGCACAATTTCTGGTAGATCCTCAACACTGCCGAGCCACCGGGAAACTGCACCAGCCATTCCAGCACGGCTGGTCAGTTTGCAATGTGCCCATCGTCCAATACTTGCGGTTTGTGCCAAGCCCGTTCTAACTTGTCGCGCCCGAATAAAAAATCGCCTGGCTCTTTCCAGATCAGACAAACTCTCTTCCTCCTTGGCAATGGCAATCCGAAATTCTTCACGAGAAAATGGCGTTAGCCCAATGGACTGGATCAGTTCATCTTTTTGGTCACGTAGCACACGAAAAAAATTGACTACCTGACTATCAATATCGTTATAAGTTTCAACAGGTGCAGGCTCTCTGTTCAACAATACGGCTGCTGAACCGCCAAATGGTTCGCAGTAGTGAGTCGTTTTTGGCAATAGGGGTAAGAGCCAGTCTAAATGACTATACTTGCCGCCATACCAACCGAATGCAATTTTTTTTGCCATGAAAGCTAACCTCGAACGGAGTTTGTCTCTAAAAATTAGGATAAAGATAAAACGTAATTTATATAGTCTAGAGAAATTAAGTTAACTCAATAATTATAATTACGCCTTTGTATAACAATATTTTAGAGAAAGACCTAGATCATCAATCATTAACGCGCTTTTGTAAAGAGTTAAGCATATTGTTGAAGCAAGCAGACCATGAGACTCTGCTCGACCTCAAACACGGTAGCATCAAGGCTTTGGGACACGCGGATGATTTCGATGAGGCTCAAAACCCTAGTAATGCCGTGAAAATAACTGTCTCATGGTCTGCTCAATCCCTTGCCCTGACTGATTCCGCGCCTCTATGAGAAAGAAAAATCATTTTTTTGAATTTTGCAGAAAACCCCGGTTTTTGGCTCTTTTATCTAAAGTGGGTTTTTCCATTTGTCCTGTGGTCATTTTTGAAGCCTGACCCTGTTTGACTAGCACCGAACGCAAGTACTGCCGACAAGCTGCTTCTCCCCGACAGATCAGAATCCGCAGCGCCTGTATTTCCTGTATTGGAGAAATACAAATTTCAGCAATGGCTGCAATCAGATTTTGTTGCTTCTGCATATAATCTTGATGCTGCTGCTCCAACACAGCAATTTTGGAGTTTAGCTGTTGTATCTGCCGTAATGCTTGCGTCAAGGACGATTCTTTATTTCGAGAGCGATTCTCTAGAGTTAACGTCATTTTCTTACCCTTCTAAATTTAGATTCTTTGTGTTTACTGTTGAGTCATCTGCTTCATATCATCGATTGCATCCAAGACTTCCCCCAAAATATTGAAAGCATCATTTAAAATCACGTCATTCAATGTAGAAAAGTATTCGGAGGATTCGATATTGCGATAATCTTGACTACTGCTAATAAGCCGCAGTGTATATTGACACCCTTGCAATATGGCTTGAATTTCTGAAGTAGTTAGCTTAATTTCCATTGGTGTGTTCTAACTTTGAAAAACTGAATCGATTTCGCCGTTATCAATAGCATTTTTGGCATGGCGAACAGCTTGCGTATGATTGTCAAAAGTTTGAGTTGAAGGTGATGCCCAAGTTGTTTTTAACAGACCTATTTTTCCCACATGAACATCCACAGCGCCATCTGATAACTCGGCAGTCTCAATTTTGTAGCCGCCATGTTTGGTTTTGTACTCTTTCATTGCCGTTAACTCACCTAAAATTTATCTCGTTGAATACTTACACTTGCTCCGACTAAAGAACTGCCTAAGAAGGCGGAAAAACTGACCAGCATTGCACCCAGGCAAATATTTTTTTGCTGCTCCCAACCAGAGATGATTATGTTGGGATTAGCATTTGTCTCGATTACTTCTAGCCCCCAACAAGCCATTGCCCCAACTCCAGAAAATCCAGTAATTAGTAGAGAGATAATTGCAGTTGTTTCTATGGTGCGATCTATGAATACTTTGGAGTTGAATCGTCTTCTTGGACGATGATTTTTAACTAACCGGACTTTTGGCTCTTGCATACTTGAACGAGCAATTTGTTTGTGATTAGCCATCGGTTTCACCTATTTTTATGAATTACTAGGAAAAATATGATCCTCTACAGATAACTTGAACTGCTTTATTCCTCCGCTATAGTGTCTTTTGATGCCGGAAATGATTTCTTGTTCTGTGAGTTCTTCAACTTCTTCGGGGCAGGATAAATCGCGCCAAGGCAAACACTCTTTTATCCAGTCTTTAGCCCACAAAAATTCGTTAGCACTTAGTTGCTCGACTTGTATTTTCATTTCGCTTCATCCAACTCCACAAAAAATCCTGCACCTGTATTTGTCACTTTTACCAGCTTGCGATTAACTAATGTTTGTATGACACAGAGACTAAAGCTGATGGCAGATAATCGAGCGCTGCCACCGCAACGGCGGAGGTACTGAAGGCATAACTGGGAATGGTCTTTTGGGACTGGGTTAGTTTTTTCAGGCATGATGTCTTTCCTGTTGTGGTTTGTAGGAAGCAAAGCGATGGCAGAAAAAAATAGCCAAGCAGTATTAATGCTTGACTAAAGTGTTTTTGAATTTAAAAGGTGAATTTCAGTTATTAGAAATTATCAAGATTGTCAAATTGATTTGTTGCAGAGTGCTTGTACATTTTGGCTTTATTCATTTGATGATTAGAAGCTTTAATTACTGGAATTGCAGCTTCCTTAACTGAATCCTTTGCTTGTTGAAATAGAAATTGTGTCGTCCCTTGTGCATCTTCTTCTTTTGGGTCAATTTGTCCCCATAGTGAGCAAGTTAACTCTAAAGATTCGTAGTCACCTAAATTGAACTTACGCGTGTAAGTTACAGCAATAGTCTTGATTTCCATAATTTACTCAAACAATATTCCAAAATGAAGTGTAGCTATTTGGCATCTCTTACAAAGTGACGCTTCTCAAATTACAAATGTCGCCAGAAGTTCTTACTGATAGTCTTGAGACTGACAACTGCTGTTTCTGTTGTTGCTTCAGGGGCATGACCAACAGCCACCGCAGCAACTTGTGGTGCAGGTGTCGCTAACAGGGAATTGAGTAATCCCATTTGATAATCAACATCTTCTACTGAGCGATATACCCTGTATGGTTCAATTTGCATACCCAAAGGTGTTGGGACAATCTTCAGATATTGATTTAGGGCATTGATATAAGCAACTGAAAAGTTTTTCTGCTCTACATAAGGACGAATAATTTCTAGTAATTCAATCGCTCTATTGATTTCAGAAACTTCACAATTACTGTCGATTTGTGACTGACTTCTTCTGTAGCCTTTCATCATCTTTTCGGCTACTAGATTGTTGAATTTGCTAACGGCTCTTTGATAATTACCTAATGTGTGGATTTTAGTCTGTGCTTGATAACCGACTCTGCCCCACTGCACTGTTAAATTACCATCTTCGACTTTGGCCGCCCAGAATTTATTGCTGTTCTGGATAGCATCAACAAAGACTAAATAGATTTCCATCTTTCTTACCCTGTCAATTTCCTAACTTCAGGGCATTGCCCCATCTGAGATAGATATACTGAACGCGATCGCTACGAACTTAAAAGAGCGATCGCCTCATAAAATCAGGAGACAATCGCTTTCTCATCAGTTCATGTTGCGAAACTTAGCAGCACGCAAAGACTGAGTTTTCGCTGCAACCACAGGACTACTAGCCCGTCGTGCGGTGGATGCCCAGGATTGCATTCGTTCAACTGCCGCAGCGTCCTGAATCGCAAGCGGGGTAATGGTTTGACGACAGGCTTCGAGGTCAGCAAGTGTTACCTGCTGCGGTCTATCCTCATCGAATGCCAGCAGAGCAGCTTCCGAAGCAAGGGTTTCCAGTTCTGCACCGGAAAACTTTGCAGTGTTGGCAGCGATCGCTTCGAGATATTCAAGCTGTACTTGAATACCGAATCGCTCTAGGTGAATCCCCAAAATCTGTATCCGTTCTGGTTCTGTAGGCAGATCAACAAAGAAATTTTCGTCAAATCTTCCCTTCCTCTTTAGCTCACTTGGTAGTGCAGAGGGGTCATTGCAAGTTGCCACGACAAACACGCCACTGGTTGATTCCGACATGAATGTAAGGATATTGCCCAGAATCCTCTGTGAGACTCCGCTAGTGTCACCAGCCCCCGAAAGAGCTTTTTCTATTTCGTCCACCCATAAAACGCAGGGTGCGATCGCCTCGGCAGTCTTTAAAGCCCGTCTGACATTCCCCTCAGACTCACCTACCAGACTGCCCAAGAGGGATGCAATGTCTAGCTGGAGTAATGGTAGATTAAGGATATTAGCAATATTCTTGGCTAGTAAAGTTTTACCTGTTCCGGGCGGTCCTGCAAGCAACACACCTTTTGGTTGAGGCAAGGAAAGCTCACGCGCCTCTTGCGTGAATAGCCGCCGTCGCCGATTGAGCCACTCACGCAACAAATCCAATCCTCCAAAAGAGATGCTAGCAGGCTTGCCCAATTCAATACCCATTTGAGACAACAGCCGAGTTTTATACTCGACTGCTTGGGGTATGAAATGACTATCAATTAAAATCCCATCTGATGTTAGGTTGTGTTTGACAGTTAACCGCAGGAAGTCGCTAATCTCCTCCAGTGTTAATCCCAGAGCAGCACGAGAAAGAGATTCAATTTCACTTTTATTAAGGGAAATAGTGAAAGTCAATTCCTGTTCAATAGCTGACTGTTGTAGGTCATGCAAATAAGAATTGATATGAAGTAGTATTTGCTCAACTCCCGGTAGAGGAATTTCACAATAAGGGATTAAGCGTACAAGTGACTCATGTAATTGAATGTTTTGACCCAGCAGCACAATGCGTTTATCAGTCGGTTTGAGACGATGGTAGAGATTTTTTACCTTGCTAACAACCTCCCAAGATAACGAAGGCGAATTCTTCCCAATAAACGAGTGAATATCACCTAAGATAAAAACTCCATCAGCACTAAAATTAGCAATGTAGTCGAACACGAACAGTAGTGGATCAGCCTGTGGTGGTTTCTTATACTCTGGCACTGGCTTAAACACCAATCCCCCATCTGCTGCGATTAAACATTGCTCTAAGGTTGATACCCCCAGATTCCAGAAGAACACCGGACTTGATAACTTGTTGTTAGCTTCTGTAGTCAGCCACTGAATAATCGTCGCTTCATCGGGCGACAGAACATCAACAGCAGCTATGGGAATCTGTGAATCTAGTGTGGAGAGAAGATTTGAGAGTTTCATGTCAATTATTCAAATATTTCACTTATGAAATGGCGAAGCCTTTATGATCATCAGTTACCAGCCGAGTTAAGACTGGTAACTGATGACCATTTCTTGAATTCAAAATTCAAAATTCAAAATGAAGAATAGAATAATTTTGAATTAATTATCCTTCTCCTAACGGAGACGCTGCGCGAACGAGTCAAAGCCTCCACTGATTGTCTTTAATTTTGAATTGATAATTTTGAATTTTGAATTCCCTGAAGGGGTTGACTGATTACTGATGCAAACGTGTTTGACTGCTTAGGGTAGTCCGAAGTTGTTGGGTTTGGGCTTCGTCCTTGAAAATGCGTAGTTCACCGCCGTAGGCATCGCCCTCCACAACTCCAAGTGCCTCCTCAAACGGTTGTGTAGCCGATAAACAACTCAAGCCCTCGAATCCCTCAGCCTCCACTCGGACTTCACCTGTAGCACTGTTAAAATGAATCAGTATTGAGCGTTCCATAATTATCTCCGTGCAAATTGTTTAACTTCTTGATGTCCGGCAAAAGTCAGCCGTAGAGTTTGCACAGTGCCGTTGGTTTCTTCGGCGATCGCACATTCACCAAACCTTTCTTGTAACTCGGCAGCTTTAGCTCTCACCATCCGTTGTCCGTAAGCCAACATCAACTTGTTACTAAAGAAGTCTTGTCCTAACTTCGGAACTGTCTCGTAACTGTCGTGTATCACATCGTACACGCCGCTTGACTGATTCCATTTAAATCCGATGTCTGCACGGGCTTTTATGGTGCGACCAGATACGATGATTTCAGCACTTTGTCCTTGAGAACCACCGTAGTATCCTTTTAGTGATTGTGCTGCTTCATGTACTTGCGGTGATAGGTTCAAATCTTGTAAAGCTTGTACCAAACATTCACGGTTAACAAGCTTGGTTTTAACTGTTGAGAAATGCGACATTTTTAGCTCCAAGGCTTTCAAATTGGTTTGAGAAATAGTAAAGGTGCGATATCCTTTTTGGGTTATTCTGGAAACTACGTATTAAATCCATTGGGATCAGTCTTGAGCGAATTCACCCTCGCCCAAGACTGTTTTTTACCGGAACTTAAACGACATCACGGTAGCTTTCGATAAACCCACTTCACCAGTTGCTAGCTCTTGGAGATTGCGCTGTTCGTCTAACAACTTAATCCGAATTTCTTCCATCTTTTGCTGTAATTGACTGCGCGTATCAGAACCAAGATTCTTCGACTCAATCGCCGGATCGTTAACGATAGAATCTAAGTGCGCCATCATCGCCTCCAAGCTACTGCCTGCCTCCGGGTCAGCATTCGCTAGTAGTACCTGAACCTTCATCAGATGGCGTTGCATCTTCTTTTTAAACTGTACGGGCTTGCGTCCTGGTTCCCAATCAGCCAACTCTTCAAGCAACTGCGCGGCAAGTTGTTCACCGCCAGCGATCGCAGATTCCCGTAGCCTTTGCTCCAGATTTTGGTCATACTGCTGGATGAACTTGGTAATCTGGTCTAGACACTCGGCTTGCTGCTGGTTCAGTTGTTCGGATAATGCCGGGATAATTACCGGACGACCAATAACGACCTGCAAATAGTCTTCAAGATCGGTCAGAGTCGGGAATGCTCTTAACAAGTTGGCTTTAACTGACTCTTGCTTATCCTGTGCTAATTCCCAAGTGTTAAGTGAGAGGAACTGATCAATCCGCTCTTGATAATCTTCGAGTCCTGATTCATAATCAGCTTTTAATTGATTACGTAAACCAGGGGCAATATTATCCCTAATATTAAGTAGTTGGCTCCAAACAAGTGGAGCCAAATTAATCGGACAGACCCAATCGCCAGTATCAGCAGACATCCACTCTTGAACTGAAGCAATCTCTTGACGCAATTGGGCAGCAGCTTCATCAAGCTTTTTAAATACCTTGATACCTCGCAAACCGACTTCAGAATTTGTAACTTTCACGAGGTCTGATTCAATTTCAGAGACTTCAGCTTTTAAGACATCTGCCCATTTAGGAGCAGCAGACTTTGTACTTTTCTTTAGCTGAATGCGAAACCGAATACGGGTTTTATTTAACTGTGAGAAATTGTGGCGCTCGACTACTGCATCAGTTAGAAAATTTGCAGCAATAGTGTTGTCGATTACTTGTACCATGATTATTTACCTCAATCACTTTTTTCACTCTCGATTAAGCGAAGCTTTCTTTGTGACTATTTGAATGTCTTTAGTAGCCCTATAGATTACTTTTTTAGAGCTTTTTTGTAGCCTAATATGTCTTTTGATGACTGGTGGTTTATGTATGGACATGGCTTAAAATAGCTGAAGTTGCTGTGAATTATCCTGTACCACAGGCTTTTGATAAACCATGCCTTCGACCTCATAACAGCGAGTCATGAGTTTGTTTCGGTTTAGCCGAAAGCTGGCTTTTTTTCTTTGATTTGGCAGAGGTAGAAATAAATACTGTGGATGTTGGATAGTACCTGCATCGCCTAAGTATCGACAATGTGTACCATTAATTTGGTAAACTTTTGATGAGCTTAATAGTGTCGCATCATACACTTTAATCAAATTTGTTTCCATCTGATTAGTATTGAAGTAGAGTGTGTGATAATCTTTTGTGGAATCGATTTTTCTCTACAGTTAGACTGATTGAATCTGACTGTAGAGTTTTTCACGCATAATCTGATTCTTCTTTCGTTAAGCAGCAACTTTTTCTTTTTTTGGTTTAGACAATCTAGAACCGCTCCCAGAAGTACGTTTAGTTGTTGAAATCGGTGGATTAATTTGACCGAATGGAGTCTGAATCTTGAGGTCAGCTTTTAACTCTGATTGCAGCAATACAAGCTGAGTCAAATAGTAATCAACTTCTTCTAGAATCTCAGCTTCTACTTCTGACGGTGAGAGCGGCGTAATCTGATCTGATTCCAGATATTTAACTTCTTCGGTATAGCGAGAAACCATGACCAGATAGCGGTAGCCATGACCGCAATTTTCGGCTAGCAAACTATCATGTGGTAATACTTCAATACCAATAATTTTGCCTTGTTGAGTGCGTTGCCCAACATAAAACTTTGGAATTCCGTAACCACGAGGGACAGTAATTGTTGGTTGCATTTTTGTTACCTTTGGATTAATTGGCTTTTGAGAGTGGCGGAAGATTACAAATAGAAATGCTCAAAAATCTGATTGAGTTTTTCTTTTAATTCATCTGACAGAGCATTAAAATCAAACTCGTCTGATTCCCAAACTTGATCCAAGCTTGTAGATTCATCAATAATGTTTGCAATCAAACAAGATTCATCATCGTGCTTCCAGCCATTTGCTAAAAGCCACGGCAGAATTCCTTTAGATTGCAATAATTTCTCAATGTCGAATGAGTCAGAAAACTGCTGTAAGTTTTCGATACTGGGGTGAACGATTGTAATAGTCATCTGTGATTATTTGTGAATAGTTGAACAGCACGTATTAGCTGTAGACAAAGCTTGAGCAACTTCTAATTACAGTTGCCCAAACTCTGTTTACAACGAATTAAAACGCCATCTCATTCGCAGCTTTCGTTACAGCTAAAGCCTGTTTACTGACCTCTCGCCACTCTGTTTGCTCGTTGTAGGATGCCATCACTAATTCCGACTCTACCCATACGCGACAGAACAACACATTTTCATCTGTCGTCCCTGGAGTAGGCTGTAGTGTGATGGGAGAATACAATTGTTCTGGGGTCAAAGTTGCGATCGCTGCAAGTATGCACTTTGAAAAATGCGTGTCGTAGCCTGATTCTAAAATATACGTCCGGTCTGCTTGAATAGTTATCAGCAACTTGCAGGTTTCTTTTTTGCGGCGTTCTGTATTCTCAAAACGTAGTTCTTTAAGATATCCAGTTAAGGCAGTTTGAGGGACATCACTCGGTTCACCATTGAGTGTGTACCACAATCCTCCGTGCTGACGATTGCAGTAGATTTTACAATTGCCAGCTTCAGAGTGCAATCCAAGTTTCGGTTTATTAATTGCTGCGACTAACTGCTTGAGTAGTTCCTCTTGGCGCATCAAGGCAGCAAGTAATTCGGAATTTTCTTGAGGGTTCATTGTTCAATACCAACACATCTCACTTTCGCATTGGCGAAGCCGTTGACTTTTTAAAACAGCAGGCGCAACCGATGAAGATTTCGGTCACGCCTACTGATTTTCTTACGCCGCCATTCCCTCTATCCGTGCCAAGTCGGAGTCTGTGAATTTACCGCAATCAAGAGGCTCGTCTGAGGATGGCTAATATTCCCGTAGCTGTTCCTATCATTAGCCGTTAGTCGATCAAACGGCTTATCCAGCAGTTCCTCACGAGATGGTTGCGTCAGTTCTACTATCGACAATACCCACACCGCATCAAATGCAGAATCACACGGAATTTTCTGCTGATGCACTGAAGTTGCCCGAATAACCCACCATCTGCTGTTAGTACAGCCTACTTCGCCAAGCTTTCGATCCTGGTCGTAGATACCATCGCTTAGGATTTCAAATCCGTACTTTTCGCATTCATCAGCAATCTGTACCATGATTTCATTCCCCGTTGTAGCGACTGGGGTTTCTTCTTCTTGTATGGGCAGTGTTCCGCGCTGGTAATGCCATGTGATATAGCTGTGGCATCTTTTAAAAGTGTTCGCGCGATGGATCTCCTCACCATTGACCATCACTATCCAAGGTTGCGTTAGGTCATCGTCGTGGGTAATGCTAGCTACGAGCTTTTGACCTGCATAGAATTCGTGATCTTCAAACGAAATTTCTACTGATCTCAGTTCTTCAACTGGTTTAACGCAAGAGGTTACAGTTGTTATTGTTTGTGGCATAATTTTAAAACCTTCGATTGGGTGATAAAGGCGATCGCGCGACCTGAGAAATCTGCGATCGCCTTTTGATTTGTGTACTAATTGACGTTGTGGCAAGCCACAACACTCTCACTCTAGAATTGGCGAAGCCTCATATTTATTGCTCCTAGTCAGTGACCAGAGCTTGCTACAGCAGCATATCTCTTGATGGGGCGGCAGTCAGCAACGAGCTTCAAAGCGACTTCCGTAATGCTGTGGCAAATTTTTATTCATCGCAAATCGATTTCCCTTCCTGTATCTCTTACTTTCTCTGGTTTCGCCAGTGCATCAGTTACCCTTCTAGGTGGATTAATAAATTTGCTATTTTCAAGGTTCAATGGTGAGTGCCTCTTTATTTAGCTGAGAGGCTGGCGCTTTTTCCTCTACTTATTTAATAGTAAAGCCTGTCTTGTCAAAAGTCAAGAGCATCTTGTCACTGCTGGGAGTTATTTTGTATAATTTTTGGTGAATCAAATATTTCTTGTACATCTCGTCCCAGAGCAGTACATATATGACGAAGGAGAAGAAAAGGGACAGTTTTGGAAGCCCTTGGGCTAAAAGGCTTTTCCATCATTTGGATATACTGCTTAGTGACGCTGTAACCAAATTTCTCAGTTACTTCATCTGCCAGTTTTTGCATGGAAATTTTCCCGCGCATTTCCCTTATCCGCTCTCCATACGCAGGACTCCAGTTAACACTGGCAATAACATCTAAGTCCAACATAATCAACTCTCGACAAGATTCTCTTGACTCTACCATACAATAAATGTTATGCTCCTACTTGTCTAAGGTAGAGCAAAAGTGATTGCATCTCTTCTAAGAGAAGCGATTAGCATTTGTGCAACTGCCATGCAGATGTAACTATCCCTACTTTTTGACTTTATAGGCATAACAAAACTCATTACTGCTAAAAACAGCAGCCAGTATCGTCCTTTTTCACACAGTTACTAACCATTGTCAAAGCGATCGCTTCGCTTACCGCGAGTTTGCATTCTTGAACGCTCCTGAGCAATGCCAGAGCAATCGCATACGCTTGTACACGATTGCTGATTGGGGCAATGCCAGAGTGCGATCGCCTTTGTCTTAACTTCATGATTGTTATAACTGAATGTCCGTTGATTGCTTCTCCAGGCTTCTTTACCCACTCAACAGAGCTTGTGCTATACCCCGGTGATCAGAATTTGAAGCTATCTAAAACCGATATAAATGAGATTTAAACCAAAAAATTATGTATCTGTCAGATTATTAATTTAAGTATATTTAGGTATATAAAAACTACAAATCCCGGCTATTAAAGAATGCACTAGCTCTATCATATTGTCACAAAGCTAATTTCATGTATAACCCAGCACTAGTTTTCCAACTACTCCTTCAAGATAACCCTCATCTGTTCACTACCGAAGGGTTATCCTCACTGCTTTGGGACTGTGTTCACATGAAATCCCCTAACCGTTACAAATTCACCTACCCTTCATTACTAAACAAGCAAGTTTACTTGGCGATAGCCGGACTGGAGGGTAGTGCTGAAGATGAAGTAATGATTTACCGGATTATGTCTGATCCTCAAGCTTGGTATAACTTTACTAAAGTGCGGCAACAAGACCAACCCTCTGAAAATATAGGTGAAGAATTTTATTCAAACTTTGGCATTGAAATTTATCTTCAGCACAGAATTATAAACAGTATCCGATGCTTACAAAAAAGCTTAAATATTTCAGGAGTTAAACAAACCAATATTGCTGTGCGCGATCGCCTATTTTCATACCCAACATTAGAGGAGCAGTTAATCACGCTGGATGAAGATCGTATCACCCTTCAGCAAGCTGTACCAGAAATCATCAAGTATTTTGTCAGCCTTGCTCAGATACCGCCTGAATACAGATTATTTTTAGTTGATGAGGAGAAAAAGCAGAAAATTCCTACTTCAGTCAGCACAGTTGAGAATGCGGCATCAAGCGCAGCCATAGCAGAGATTTCTACAGAGTCTTTCGACAGGCAGCTAACAGGCGCTAACTGTTGGCACGATAAAAGCGTTGAAAGAGTAAACCCTGACAAAATTCGTCTTACCCTTCATCTCGACTGGGATGAAAACGAGTTCATCTTTTTTGAAGCACACCACCAGGATTTAAGTCGATCGAAATTTAAAAACCATTTGTACTAAAAATCACTCAAAACTTCTTTTAGGATTCCCAAATTCAGCCAAGCGATCGCTTGTGATAAAGCAGTACACTGGTACTATGCGGAAACTTCCAGAGTGCGATAACTGTCTCCTCTATTCACATAACCCCCACCTCGTCTGTGTCGTTCACCCTGATGGGGTAGAGGGTGAGAGCTGCTTGGACTTTCGACTTGACCCCAACGCCGAAGCAGAGGAGCTATGGCAACCGGAGGGGGCAAGCTACTATAACAGTGAATTAATACTGCAACCACAACAGAGGTGGACGCAACAGCAAAAGCTGGAGTTACTTGATTGGCATCCAATGTTTACTGGTAAGTGTCCCCAGTGCGGTGCATCCTTTGACCGAGACTACACCTCAAGAGTGCATTGGGATTGTGAATGCGGTTGGATTGATGATTCAATTTAAGATGTTTGTACTTTCTTACTTCCTCGCGCTTAATGCCTGCTGACTTAATTGCATCACAATATTTTGGGGCAATGGGTCTATGACAGCATCAGTCGGCAGAGATTTAATAAAAGCTGTTACCTCTTCCCCAGTTTTATATTTCCCTTCACTCCAAGCCGAAGCCATCTGTTTCGCTACCCGGTCAGCATCATTAGGGTTCGCATGGGCGGTAATACATTGAATATCATTACCAGTAAATGATATCCATGTCTGCCAAAGTCCCGTAATTGGATGCTGAACAATCCCTGTGGTCAGTTCATTGTCCTCAAGTACCGATTTTTTCTGACGGCGACCAAATCCTTTAAACATGGCAATATTGAGTAAACGCTACTTTAAAATGCCCAAAATCAACACAGCGATCCCGCTTGTGTAACATCTGCAATTCAACACTCACGTTCCCTCTAACGTTGCCCCACGCTGTCTTGAGAAAAGCGAGAGTTACAGCTTTACAGTGATTGGATAGCCAGTGGTAAAGCAATTCATCTATGGCGCTACTTTCTCCCGAAACTGTTTCCCAGCAGAAAACGCAGGCACTTTGGTCGCCGGAATAGTCATTGGTTCATTGGTTTTGGGATTACGCCCTTCGCGTTCTGAGCGATCACGTCGCTCGAATGACCCAAACCCAATCAGCGTTACCTTATCTCCATTGGCTACAGCTTCGGTAACAACTGACAAGAAAGCACTAATGACTTCATCGACTTGCTTTTTTGTGATGTTGGTCTTTGCCGCTACAGCATCTACTAATTCACCTTTGTTCATAAATCGCCCTGAAACATTACAAGTAATCGAAATCTAGCATTATTACCTCTTATTCATAAAGGGGAAATGGAATAATTTTCTAGCAACACGCGAAAATTAACAATGCACAACGACTATTACTGTGTTGATTTGGCGCGATAGATCATTACCATTTCGTTTCCCTAAATGTTTGACTGTTGTAACTGTTGCACTTTCGGTTAGATAAATCCACTTTCATATTCAGTCAAAAGAGATAGGATATCTATCCATAGGTACTAAAAAACAGCCAGGAAACGTTCAATAGGCAATCGACATTTGGTTCCTCTGGCAGCGATCGCAGTATATAAGCGCTATGCTTCAATTGACCACGGTTTTATGCCAAGCTATATAGTTTTTACCGTCCTGTTTCACCTATCTGATCTGCATCGTCTGCTACTCCATTGCGAAAGCGTACTTCTAAGCCGTGTTCTGGCTCCCAGTCACACTCAGCTATCAACTTAAAGGTAGCAATATTTAGGTCATACTCCACATAGATATATGAGAAAGTGACCTGCTCCCAGACCTGAATCGGATTAGCCAACACAGGCATTGACTCATCTCCAATCATGTCACGATATACATCATAATTTTGCAGCACCAGAGGAGCAGTGACGTGTAACACATCGGGTGACAAGGCTAGAGCCTGCCGAATAGCTTCACGCTGAAGCAATGAAAGTTCCCCAATCTGCCCCTGTTCAAAATCCACACAAATCCGTACACGGCGATCGCCCAAAACAGCACATTGTGCTAAAGTCCAATAGTTATCTTCCAATATAATCTGTCCAAACTCAGCATCGTAATAACTTCTTGGGGATTCCATCATCTTCAGATACTACCTTTATTCTGTGCTTCCCTAGCAACTCCAAAAACTAGTGAAAATTTTACTTTGAAATTAGTCGTACTTTTTAAACGAGAATATCGATGGTTAAAGTTAAGTTCTGTATTTGTAACCAGCTTCTCGTTTTAGAAGTTCCTATGCGCCAAAAATAGGGCTAATGCAGTTATTTAATTTGCCAAATATGTATAATGCTATCCTCATTGCTACTAACAAGGGTTTTACCATCCCGGCTCAGAGCAAGCCCTAAAACCGAACTGGAACCATCTTGAAAGGTATGCAACTGCTTTAAAGTCTCTAAGCTCCACAGTTTAATACTGCCATCATAATTGCCGCAAATCAGAATTTTTCCATTCGGGCTGATTACAAGAGATTCAACTGAATTAAAATTATCACTAAAATCATGCAGTAGTTTTCCACTTTGAAGATTCCATAATTTCAGAGTACTAATCGCACGATTTCGAGAAACTAGCTGACCAAAACTACCAGTAACAAGCTTTTTGCTATCTGGAGTAATGGCAATAGCATCAACTCCGGTTTTATGCCCTTTGAGAATATGGCGTGTTTTTTTAGTTTGTAAATCAATCAGCCTAATTGTATTATCATCGCCACCCCCACTACTCACAAGGGTTTGCATATCAGGGCTAAATGCAACTTTACTCACAAATCCTGAGTGTGCAGGAATGGTATCAAGCTGTTTAAGCGTGTGTAAATCCCAAAGCTTGATTGTGCCATCGTCACTGCCACTAGCAATCAACCTACCATCTGAACTAATCGCAACGGTTTCTACCGGTTGGGTATGTCCAATGTCGCTGTCAAGCATAAGGAAAGTGCGTAAATCCCAAACCTTCATTGTTGGGGTGGTTATCCCACCAGTTACAATTCGCTTACCATCTGGACTAATAGCTATTGAAGTAATACCATCTGAGTGAGCGTCTAAACTACGCAGTAATTTCCCAGTACGTAAATTCCAGAATTTAATTGTATCATCTCTACCTGCACTAATCAGGGTTTGCCCCGAAGAGCTAATCGCAACGGCTCGAACACCAAAAGTCACTTTTTTATGCCCAGTCAGTGTGTGAACAAGTTGAATCTTTGGTTGGGACTGAGTAATTGTACTCTTGCTTATAGGAAGCTTTGAACTAGAAGAATGTATATCAATGAAAGTGATGTTTACTGCAATCGCTAAGACTATAGTGACTGGTTTGGATTTGAGAAAATTCAATAATTTCATGGTGTCCAGGAACGCAATTACATAACATGGTTCCCATTTGATGGACGCAATCGCACCCAGTCTGATAGACCACGGTCAAACCGGAGTATAAGTTAATAATCTAAATACGGTTTCCTAGTGATTAGAAAAATCATCATTTATCATCGTTTCAATCACAATCCCGCCAAACCGAGCTTCATCCGAACCCTTAAGAGACTGGGGTACAATATGGTCAATAGAAAATAGAGCAGCACTTGCTTCTTCTGAAGAATGACAGTATTCACAAAGAAATTTTGCTCTTTGTCTGACTAATTTTTTGGTCGCATCATTAACTGTCATGATTCAGAAATGATTTTGGCATTAAGCAAGGTAAAAATTCTATCCAGTTCCAATATGCCTGCCAATTCAGCATCTTCTTCTGTGGTTAGCAATCCAGCTTTCTTTTTCTCAGACAATTCTTCGAGTCGAGACTGTAATTCTTCAGTAAACTTAAACAAATGTATGTCCCTAACTTTACTGAGTTTGATTCCAGAATCTACCCAGAATGAGGGTTGAACCATCATTTGAGTAATCATAAGCTGTATGTCTCGTTTAATTTAGCGGACTGGTGGTATTTTAACAGCGAATCTTCCTTACCTGCTTTATTTTGAATGCCAGTTGATAAAAGGTAATGCGGTAGACTTGTCTTTTTCCGCAAGGAAGAAGCTCAAGTTCGCGGATGCCGTCTGTAATACGCTAGCTTGTGCTGATTTCTAACCTTTGTAATGCCAACTTCAAGATTATTCGTTTTTTGCGTAAAGCACGAAACTTGAGGTGAATAGTATTATATAACGGTATCTATTATGGATAAACTGGGGACAACGCTAATTGTCTCCTATATAATTTACTTCTATCAAAACTGCTCTAGCTTTCATCTAGGGCAGTTTTATATTGCACGGTAGAAGTCAGATTTACAGCTGCGCCCAATGGTGAACCATCTGCCTGTTGTGAGTAATCGAAGCTTCTTGAGAAATATTGCGCTATATTCTGTAAAAACGCATATTCCTAGCGTATCCAGTATATACCTCCCTTTCACCAGTCCAGCTATTGTCCCCCAATAGAAAATCTATCCCAGTTCAAAGCGAGTTTTTCAAGCTAGAAGCTGTTTTTTCTGGGTTTCCCGAAAACGGAAAAACTAAGATACTTTTAATTTTTGGGTTATCAACTAATTCTTTTAAACGCCCAAGCTGCCGATCTGTAATTGCAACTCCAGCATATTTTTGAGCGTAATTTAATTCTTCAACAAAATTACTATCATTATAAGCTTGAATAAATACACGATCTACACCCCATTTTTCCCAGTCAGCCGCAAAATATTTTTTAGCCCAATATGGGTTATGATGGCAAATATCAAAACTCACCGATTTATTAGCTTTTTTCACAGAAGTTACCATCTGTTGCACAAATCGGGTTAAATTTTCAGTCCGGTCAAATTTCCCAGGTAATTCAGCATAATAACCTAAATAATCATCCCATTGAACTGCATCGATAGTTGGATATTTCTTGACAAACTCTACTAATATATTTTTAAAAAGATTAGCAACTTCAGGAATTTCCACATCCAGTACATAATGATCAATTCCAGAGTAGGTTTTATCCACTCCTGGAACAATCCATTTCCGATTAATCGCTAAATCAAAAATCGGGCTATTCTTATCTATTTTAATTCCCTTCTCGAAGTAAGCATGAACTTGCATCCCTTGCTTATGTGCTTCATCTATTAACCAATTTAACCATTGGTCTTGAAACTGGTTTGGACAACTTTTATACCCAAAGCTTTGCTGCATAACTTCACTATTATACATCGTACAACCATTGCCCCAAACTCCGTGAATAATTGTATTAATTCCTTGAGAGCGATAGTAACGAACTCTTTCACGAATCGTTTTTTCGTCAGCATTATTGGTAACTTGATAGCGAGTTAAATAAATTCCTCTAATTACTTTCTTTTCCCAAGGCGTTTGAGGCAATTGGATTTTTTCTTTTAGGATTACTTTTGGGAAAATTTTATTGTTGTTAGAAGATGATGTTGGAGTAACTTTTGCCGAAACTGACGGAGCTATAGAAGCAGTTGGAGTAATAGTTGGAGAGCTAGTTATAGCGGGATTAAAAATATGTATATTTATCTTCTTACTATTATCTAAAAACTTGCTTATTTCTAAATATCCTCTCTGACTAAACCACCAATAACCACCTCCTAAGATAATTAGGATTATAGAGATCGGAATATTTGAGCATCCACATCCGCTTGGCTCTTTCTTTTGACTCGGCATCTAAAACTCCAATTTAGTTTTTGACAATATACCCCTGACTGTCTTATCGGTATATAAGAATAGATTTGAAAGCTTGAATCCTACCAAAATCGTTAATCGATACAGCACTTCCGGCAGCTATGAGGTACATCCTAAAATCTGAAAGCTTTGATAGGAGAGGGCAAGGAGAAAAACTGTATTGCATAATAGCTGGAAGCGCTGTAACTATACTTGCCCCTCAAGAATTTGAGCCAATTCACGACGGCTGCGATTTGCTTCTGACCAAAAAGCTACACCAAATATAATCAGCATCAATATAGGCATTCCTACAAATAGTGCAACCATATAATTAGGCATAGCCCCTGTCAACGCTATAGGAATGACTGCACCATACCAGAGTAAAAACCAGAATCCTAAAAATGCCATCACAAAAGGATGTATCCTCATTTGTACATGAATCAAGGTTTGGTGAGATTCTACTTCAAAGCGTCCTCGAATCACTGGTAAAAACGAGTTCCGATAGTGAATTATGCGACTGATTTGAAACCCTGATTCCGAAATAGTTCCTTGATAAGGGAGGTGTTTCTTAGAGAATCTAAATACTTTTGTCGGTTCAACTTGTGCATTCAGCCGTTCCAGGACTATAGGCAGGGCATCAGGTGTCAAAATCGTAAAGCTATCGTCGGGTAATACTTTCATCTTGATTGAGGTTGCTGACTAACAATAAAACCTCGATAATTGGTAATATGAATCCTCTTAGTTTATTTAACACAGGGTCTTGTTTTCAGTTTTCCCTCAGCAGTAGCTTTTCTAACACAAAAACTTCCAAACCGAATCTTCGCAACAGATTTCCCATCAACACGCCACTCATCACCCCAATAGCCCACCTTTCCAGGATTTTCAGCAATCACCCGTGAAAATCGATTGCTCTTAGGCGATGGACTAAAACTCGCTTTCAAAGCGATCGCTTAGAACAGGCAGTACACTCCTACTATGTCATTTGACGACATCATTGCTTTTGGGTACTTACATCCATAGTGCCAAGTTCGCCCATCTAACCAAAGGTGACAGAAATACCACACCAGGTTGAGGGTTCCAGACACCATCGTGTTCTGTAGTAAAAGTCCAGCCTGAAGCCCCGCAGAGTACTAGACCATCAAAAGCAGTTAGTGGGTCACTTTGTGGATATAAGTCTAAGTTAATACCGTAATATTCGGAAATCTTGTAGTATTGTGATATGTCTTGTACTTCAAACAGAGTGTGCGCTTGGATTTGGGGCGTTATCGCCTGCAAAAGTTCTTCAGCTTCCTTAAGACTTGACACTTCGGCGTACAAAAGTAGAAAAAATGTACTGTATTTCATGCAATACCTGAGAACCAGATTTTATATCTAGCCAATAAGCAAAATTCCACACTTTGTGCGATCGCACATATTGGTCATCGGGGTTGGGTGCGCTGGGATGTTAACTCGCAAAACCCAATGCACCAACAATAAGCTTGGTCTAATTGGGCTTTTACACCCTTACCGATTCAAACATCAACATTTATTTATTCTATCTGTCTAGCAGCTTTCTCCCACAACTTAGCCGTAATCTTATCTTGTCAATGATTTCGGAGATTTCCCGCTTTTTTG
Organism: Nostoc sp. C052; assembly: GCF_013393905.1. Taxonomy (GTDB): domain Bacteria; phylum Cyanobacteriota; class Cyanobacteriia; order Cyanobacteriales; family Nostocaceae; genus Nostoc. The sequence continues at coordinate 253,633 of NZ_CP040273.1, read as the reverse complement.
TGAGATATTTGCTCTAACATCTCTAAAATGGCAGCTAATGTCAATTTACCTCATATCTTGCACCTGATAAAAACAATCAGTATTAACCAAGAACAATCAAATAAAAGTAACATCTAAAAATGGAGCTTCTACTTCATGTACTGATATGATAAACTACATTTAGTATCAGAATATATACAAATGACATATACAAAGATGGGAATAATGTCATCTGCATAAAGATATTTTTATATGTTCGCAAAAAATGAGAGAAAAGGGCGTAGATAACATAAATAACAGCAAGAAATATGGAAATCATTCTTGCCCACGCCCATACCCTAATGTATACGATTCTGGCATTGAAGCTAGCGTCGTTATCAACGAGATAACTTGGAAGCAATGCTAGGGCTATTTTTGGCAGCAGATGGAAAACCTCTGCCACACTACAGCAAATCCAAATCCGAAAGCGCTTTAAGTAGATTTTTAAATACCTATAAATGGCCTACTCGTAAGCTAATTCGTCATGTTCGTCAACAGGCAATTGAGCAAGTTAAGAGTCATTGTCCATTGGGAAGAAAAGCATTTCTACAAGTAATAGTTGATCTGACAACTTTAGAGAAATGTGGTCAGTTTAAAGCATTTAAAAATCTAATAACCGTTTACAACGGGAAACGAGGCTTGCATATAGTAGTTTTATATTTGGTAGTTGGACAATGGCGTATACCCTGGAATTTTCGTGTCTGGAGAGGTAAAGGGACGGCTAGTCCGTCTCAAATAGCATTACGAATGGTACGTCATTTACCCAAAGATTTAACCAAACGATTTCGGGTGAAAATTCTCGCTGATACTGCTTTTGGCACTAAGGATTTTATCAACAATATTCGGAAACTAAAATATCATGCTGTTATTGGTATTGGAAGTAAATAGCAAGTTGGGGTTTTTGGTTATGCAGTTAAACTCCTACATCATCGAGGGCAACAAGTCCGACTTGTTGGATTAGATTTTCCTGTTACTCTTTCTTGGTATTACTTCAAACGCGATAATGGCAAGTTTGTTAAAAGATATGTTATCTCTACACAACCTCTTAAAGCCAGTACTATTTCCTGGTGGGGTAAACGCCGTTGGAAAATTGAAGGTTGGTTTAAAACTGCTAAACATCGCTTTGGTTTAGATAGATTTGGACAAGGTACTCTTTTAGGAATTTATCGTTGGTTAGTCTTGTCTATTACTGCCTATTTATTAGCATATTGGACGTATCTTTCATCCTGTTTACCTGATTCTTTAGACTGGGGTCAAGCTGCTTTCCTAGCACTATATACTTTTTTACCTCATTTAGTCTTGTCTTTATTGCTACTAGACATTGAACGGCTTCGGCCCTTAGCACTTAGTCATGGAATTGACATTACTATTTCCAGGTGCAAGATATGAGTTTACCCCAATCTATGAATCTTCAAGAAGTCAAAAATCAATTTCTAGAAGCAGTAGGTGAGATCGAGACACTTGAAAGACTAGGATTTGCTTCCCGTAGTGGTAATTGGATTGATACCCTTGACTTTGAGAAAGCACAGACAGCTTGTTGGTTAGTCGGAAGAGTCGGTGATGCCCTTATTTGTACTTTGTCTGGTCAACGTCGTGAATTATGGATCTTGCAGCAACTTCCCTTAGTCTCATCGCTACTGAGAAGCACCTAAAATCTTTGTTGTCTATTCTGTCTACTAGTAGTTCGCCAACCCAAAATTGCTGGGTGGAGGTCGGCAGAGGAGCAGGGGAGCAGAGGAGCAGAGGAGAGATTTGTACAAGTTCTTTCCCCCCTGCCCCTCCGCACCTCTGCCCCTCTGCTTGCCACCACGCAAAGTTACCTTGGCAGACTACTAGTTCTGATCCCATACAGCGAAATAGTGTGGTGTATGCAATCTCTTTTCTGTCGAATTACCAAGGAAATCAGGAAGTGATTAGTACGCTGACCGAAGTAGCAGCAAACATTGCTGAGGCTCCTTTTGTTAGAGCGCAAGCATTAGAAGGAATTGGCAATAAGCTCTCTCATGAGTTACCAGAAAATTTATATCAGCCAGCAGTGAGTGTAATTATCCAAGGGTTGGATGATACTGAACCTGAAGTTAGATTTTGGTCATGTTTTGCTGCTGGTGCTTTAGAAATCAAGGAGACTTTACCCAAGCTGCAACTATTAGCGCAGACTGATAAAACAATCGTAGCCGGGTGGTGGTCTGTAGGTGAAGAAGCTGAAGATTCAGTTACTCTTATGACTGGAGGAGAACCACCACTGCGTAAACCATACAATTTACCTACCAATTAAATCTATTTTCTAGAACTCTAGTGGTCTGTCTGTTCTGTATTTGCTGTTGACAGATGGCGTGTTAGAAACGGATGATGTGCGAGATTTTTACCCAACGGACAACAGAAAGTCTTTTACGGTGATGATTGCTGGAAATAGAATTATCACTCAGTTGGAAAAATCGGTAATTCAATCTCAAGCGATCGCGATGCCTACGGCGGGCTACGCCTACGCACTTTAATTTCAATAGCTGCTGAAGATTGCACTCAGAATTTATCGGGGGAAGCTGATGAACAACCAACCGAATCACAAAAACTTTAGCCCACAAGAAACGCCATGTCCTATCTGCGGTTCACAAAATTTTGTTTGGGGTCGTACCGTTGGAGAATCAGTAAGTCAGTGGGTATATTTCCGTGCTGATGGGGCTGGGTGGGGAGGAGGCGAAAAGCTGCGGACACGGAAATGTAGAGATTGTAACAATGTTCAATTATTTACGTATGATTAGCTGTCAAGACAAACGAAACTAGCCTTGAAGCTAAAAATTTCAAGACCCCATATTTTTTGTAGAGATCCCATGATAGAGGACTACGCGCATTACTCCACAGAACCCCAAAACCAGTTGCCTACAGCACCGGGCTCCTTTTCAGTTAGAAATTCTCTCTTAGCAGAAACAAACTCTTTTTTAGAGAGGATGCCGTCCTGATCAATATCAAGCTTGGAGAAGACGAAATCTGATTTTTCTGCATCTAGGTCAAACACACTGAAGAATAGACGATGCTCAAGTTGTGATATGTGACCATCGCTGTCCAAATCAACAATGTCAAACAAAGTCTCTATTAAAGGGTCGTTGTAATCTGGATTTGAAACCACTTTCTCTATGCCCTGACAAAATTCTTCGGGACTTATCTTACCATCTCCATCCAAATCCGCTTTCGACCAAAAATTCTCCCAAATATCAAGCCATTTAAACAACAAATCTTTGTGAATCTCTGAACCAAGCTCTGCACTACGGATATTGGCGAACCTCTCAGCAAAAATCTCAGCATCTTCTTTCCCAATGAAGCCTGAATTATTAGCATCCAGACAGTAAAAGTGATGCAGTAACTTTTTTCTATGGTATTCGCTTAACAATGCTTTTCCCTTTTGCTTACCAAACATATCTACATTACCACAACAGTACGTAGTTAATAACCACAATCACAAGTACAGATTGAACCCGGATTTCTCACAAAGCCAAAAAAAAATCGTGGTCAAAAACTGCCAAAATGTAATAAATAAGAGTAAGTTCTGCAAATTTATCTAACCCTCAAAACCTCTAAGTAGCTCAGGATTAGCCCGTCTCAAAACCTATTGATATGAGGACTTACCTGATTGACAAAGTTGGGTTGAAAGTAGCGTCATCCTAAAGCCTCAAAGCGCAACTGAAATCATTCACTGTGCTGAGTATTCCAAAACTAAATGACATTGTAATGACGCAACAGAATAATCAAAGTAATTGCATTTACCAAAAATTCTTTTCAATAGGATCTGAACCAATCAGAAAATCAAAATTCCCTTCACCTCTACTTCTCTTCAATGTTTCCATGATTTTTTTCGGGTTATCGTGGGGGCCATTCACATAAAATGGTTTCCCGTCACGACCACATTCAATACGTATTCTCCCATCCCATTCTCCGATGTGCAAACGCGATTTTTCAAAATCTTTGTGTGGTTGAAACCCTAAGCTTAGAGCATATTCGCAAGCACTAAATATCATCCCTTGGGCTATTTCAAGGGAAACAAGGTGCGGTTTTCCGGGAAATGGCTCGAATAGTGATTCTGTAAATTCTTTAAATTTTATCGTGTCTACTGTACGTGGTGGTATGGTATCTTTAACCCCCAAGCACCATATATCTAAAAGGTAACTACAGACCGTGATTTGATTGTATCGAGCAACTCTTGCAATCACTACCAATCCTAAACCGCGATCTATATCGTCATTGTTTTTTACCGGTAGGATTTTTGTCAGCAGATTTTTGATGCTGTTTTCTGGTGGGATTTTTGGTAACAATGTTCAAGATGGATTTTGGGAATTGAGCTTCGCTTGACTAATTGCATCCAATAAAAACAAACCTACATCTTTATGCAATGGCTCATTATGCTGTGGACAAGCCGTTGAATGTAGGCATCTTGGACAACCAGCTTCACAATCACATTCAGCTGCTAAAGCATAAGATGCAGCAGCAAATTTTGTGAAGTCGGAGAAAATAGCTTCTGCTGCCCCATTTCCACCTTCACAGGTGTCAAAAAAGTAACCAATGTTTCTGCTTTCTTTTTGTATGGCCAATTCATCTACATCCAAACTAGAGGATAAAACTACCAAAGGCACAGCTTTAACTATCTGGTGCTGGATACTATGCAGTGCCGTGACTTCAGCACTGCTACTCCACAAGGATTGATAAAGTTCTGGAATCTCACCTCCATTGTTGGTCATAATTTCTTGTTTGTATTTATTGACAGTTATTTGCAGAGCTTTTTGCAACGGCTCATTTAACTCTACTAGTACGCAAGGCGCTTGGTATTTTGTGACGTATGCCTCTGAAAATGCGATTTCTTTTTGAAGTTTTGTCACTTCTGCTGCACTCAGCGCCTGCTTACACAATGAACAACTTTTTCCTTCAAGTGGTTTTTTATAATTAGTACAACGTTGGTTTTTACAAGTCATTCCATAGGTACGCTTCATCAATCTATAACCAATTACAGAATTCGTAATTTCTCCCCAGACAAGAGTTAGACGTAACCGTGCATCTTTGATATTAGTAGGGATAATTTTAGATTCCGCCAAGGTAGAAAGTGGTTGAATATCTAATTCTGACTCCGCTTCAGTAAATAAATCTGTATCTTTGCCTAGAAATGTTAATATTGCTTCTCCTTTGTCGGAATTTAGGCTTTCGCTACGATATGCTATTAATTGCCCACTTTCATCTTGCACCATATATATGGCTTCGGGAAATACTTCTCGATGGGCTAACGGGAGCGACATACTTTCTAAAATTTCGCCCGTATGTTTATTAATTAGAGAAATTGACCTTTGAGTGCTGCTTCTGATATTAATTTCTTTATGAGGATAACCTCTTCCCCAGAGTTTTCCGTTACCACTTAAGAAAATTTTGTTTTGTTGTAAAAGAGAATCTGCAACTGCACCGGCTGTTTTTCCAAAACGAGTATTGAGTTCTCCTAAAGTTAAACTACTTTCAATGCAACCACATTCTAAATGTTTACCTAGAATGGTTGGATAGTCAGGGTTAAATGCGGCAGATTCAACTTCTCCTGATAGTAACTTTTGGTTATGTCGAGCGTAGTATACATCAATCGGGTTTTGTCCTAATGGCAGATAAATCACTAGCCCGTGCTGTTTGCGTCCGGCTCGACCAACCCGTTGCCAAAATGACATCAGGCTACCTGGAAACCCCCGAATTAGACAGCAATCTAGTTCGGGTAAGTCAATTCCTGCTTCTAAGGAAGAAGTTGAAATAATTACCTTAATTTGTCCACCTTGGAGTTTTTGAATAATCTCGCTACGGCGATCGCCCGTTAAGGAACTATAGAAAACTGCTACCTTGCTGGTTAAATAACCCAATCCAATGCGTTGTGTTTCTCTTTGGATTAACCCAAGTAAACCTTTGACAGCTGCACGAGAGTTACAAAAGACAATCCCACTCAAGTTATGCTGTAACCAGGAAATCACTATTTTAGTAGCTTCAACATTAGCTGCATTGTTTGGAGCCAGAGATAATAAGGTACGTCCTTTATAGGGAGAGCCACTATCCTCAATCAGGTGTAATCTTTGGGGTTGATGGGTTCTGCCGCTAAACCGCAATGCCATATCTTGAGGATTTCCGATCGTGGCACTAGAACAAATAAATTGCAGTCTTTGGGAATTACCACCAACCGCATCAACTGCTAACCTTAGCCGCCGCATGAGATTAGCAAAGTGTGCGCCGAAAGCCCCAGTATAGGTATGGCTTTCATCAATTACACAGTAGCGCAACTGTCTTAAAAACTGTCGCCATCCAACTCCTTCATCCCGACGGCGCACATTATAAAGATAGTAATGCAACAAGTCAGGGCTGACTGCCAAGATGTTTGGAGGGTTGGGAATAAAAAAGCGCTGCCGTTCATTAGCTGGTGTATCTCCCGTCATCAGTGCGAGTTTGAGGCGAGTGTTGGGCATTGCTTTGACAAGCGACTGTAATTTTCGCATTTGATCTAGAGCTAATGCTTTAAGCGGGAAAATATATAATGCTGTTGTTTGCGGTTGCTTAATACACGATTCCAGGATAGCCAGGTTGTAGCACAGCGTCTTTCCGCTTGCTGTAGGCGTAGTGATACTCAAGTCAAACCCAGTACGTAACTTTGTTAGAGCTTCTAACTGGTGAGAATAAATCTGAGTGATACCGTTATTCTGTAGCGCTAAACGTAAAGCAGGTGGTAAATCGCCCGGTAGAGGGTGAATTATACCTTGGTTAGCATTTTTAATATCTATCGCCCTAATGCTTGCAATCAGTTCTTGTGCTACAGACTGAAATCCCACTTGGGGGATTTGTTGAATCTGCTCAATAATTGTTGTGGTTGCGGCGTTGTTCTCTTCAAGTAATGTTGCCGAAGATACTAAGTTGGCGTTACTTGGTTTAATTGAACCCAAAGCTAGAGCCTGCTCCCAATCGACAAATTGGGTTGGCTTAACTTCTTCAACGAACTTGACAATCAACCGTCTGCCCAATAATGCCATTACCTCCCCAATTCCATACTCTGGCGAGTAAACATATTTACTTGCACCTAGCCATTCAGGAGGTTCTGGAACAGTTTGGTTGGCGGCACGGATAATTGCGGCGTAATCGGTTGGTTTGTGGTCAGTCACAAATTTATGTTTCTGCTAGCAGTAAATTTTTTGTTACTGAATGTCAGTATAAACCTAATAAATTTACTCTGGCATTTTCGTTGCTTGCGTTGCCTATCCAATTTATTATCGGCATACGCGAATTTGCGGAATTACAACAAACCAATCTTCAGTTATATTTCCATTGACCTCATCTTTTCTTAAATGACGATATATGCTTCTGACTATAACTTCACTTGCCTGAAACTGAAATTGTCCAGGTCTGAATCCTTTGTAAGCTAATTCAGCATTCGCTTTTTTTGACAAAGCTCCAATGATTTGCCCTTGTGTTGTAAATATATCCCAACCGTTATTGTATCTGTTGCTCTGGAATTTGAGTGGAGTACCCTCTTGAAGATGAGTTATGATATGTTGGCTATTTTTAGTAGAATGATGTCCTAAATAAACATCTCCTGGACTCAGGTCTGAATAAAACATTTGCTGTGGCAGAGAGGTTGTCGCAGGGCTTAAAGATTTTGTATTTACACCTGATTCCATCACAAATAAACTTTGTCGTGTGGAACATAGAACTAATTCTTCCTTAGCACGAGTCATTCCTACATAAAATAATCGCCGTTCTGATTCAATTTCATCTGAAGAAATTCCAAAACCGTCTACTAACTGAATGATTTTTCTAAACTCCAGCCCCTTTGCACCATGACAACTTGTAACTAGAACCGCTCGATCATCTAACATTACTTCTGGACTTTCATTGAATTCAAATAAAGTAGTAAGAACATCAGCCACACTAATGGGAAGCGCTAATTCTTCAGAATCAAATCCTCGTTCTTGGTCAATGTCATGGGCAATCTTGAGCAAGACTTTTACTGTAGGTTCTTGCGAACTGCGTTCCCATTGAGCAAAAAGACTGAGAAACCAAGCTTGTACGGATTCTTCTGGTAGAAGAATTTTCTGATTCTGGCACTTTAATTCTTCGATGAGCTTACAGGTTACTAAATTTTTAATAAGTTGAAATCCATCTGTTTTTAAAGAATAAGTTGTAATTCTTACTCTTTCTAAAAGTAATCTAGTGGGAGCTAAGTTATCCCAATGACGAGCAAGGACAGCAATTTCATTGTGACGTATTCCCTGTTTTATCCATGACTGAATGCGCTGCTGTACCCAAAGTGCTTGCGAGTTAATATTATTAAAACTATAAGCTTCAACTGCTAAACCTTGATATCCACTGCGGTAGTTATCAATTTTTACCTGTTCTTCAGGTATAATTTTGCACCGCTTTTTATTATTGTTAATTAACTTGTTGGCAGCTTGAATAATTGACTCTGTAGAACGATAGTTTTCAATCAGTAAGAGGCGTTTTGCTTTGTACTCTTCCTCAAATTGAAGGATATATTTTGGATCGGTATGTCTAAACTCATAAATATTCTGATCGTCATCTCCAATAACACAAAGATTAATTTGCACCGGGCGGGTTTCATCTTCTGACTCACTTAACCCCGCAATTAACTTAATTAAGCGATATTCTTTCTCAGTGACATCTTGGTATTCATCAACAAATATATATTCTAATTTTCCTAATAATTGAATTCGTCGTGCCTGAGTATCTTCATCTGCATCTTCAAATTCTTCGCCTTTTTCAATTAATTCGCAAGCTTCAACCAAAAGCCGATCAAAATTTATTGTTTGAGTTCCTCTGTGTTCACCTACTGTCCGTCCCAAAAGTGATAAGGCTAAACCGTGGAAAGTAAACACCCGAATTCGTGATGCTTGTTCGCCAATCAAATTACGCAACCGCAACCGTAATTCTCTAACTGCATTACGGTTGTAAGCTAAAACAAGAATACGCTTCGGCTCAACTCGCTTAACCTTTACAAGATAAGCAATCCGGTGAACAATAGTTTTTGTTTTACCAGAACCAGGGCCTGCTATTACTGCCATTGTTGGGTGTGAAGCTAAAACAATTTCTTTTTGAGCAGGGTTAAGCGGTTCTAGAATACGGTTGTAATCTTCTGGAAGAATCGGTCTGGTAATCTCTTGTGTCAAAAATTGGTACTTTGAAACGAATTCTTCTTGATTTGTACCAAAGTAATCATTAACGAATTGCTGACGTTGTTCTGCTGACTTTAGTTTTCCATATTGCACCATGTAATGAGTGCGACGAGTTTGTTCATCATAGTGAGCTTCAACTTCAGGGTAAAGGCGTTTTACTCTGGAAACACTTGCATTTTTTATTACACGAATTTTCAGAGACTGTTGAAATAAATTCAGCCCATCACTTAACCGAATGATTTTTCTCTGGTGCAGCCACAAAAGAATAACTTCTAACTCTTGATTATTCCAGTCAAGTTGAATTTTTTGGGTAACTTCTTTAGCAAGTTTACCTAATTCGTACTTCAGAGGTAATCTTGCCCCTGTTGCATCTTTCAATGCTTGATATAAAACTTCCAATACTGTAGTTGTGAGAATTTTATGCTCAGGTAAATGCTCTGCAACTTCCATTTCTCCTAAGCGAACCACATCACTAGAAATTCTACTTAACTTTAGCCATTTTTGAGCAACCCAACCTTCCAAAATATCTATGATGTTGGATGCTCTGATTTTTTTACTATTGTCTGGGTCAAGTCGAGAAGCAAGTCCACGCAGATTTATTTGTATTTCATTTTCATTACCAAACAACTCATTAAGCACTTGGAGTAATTGGTCTTCTAATTGGCGAATGCGTTCATGATTATTACGGGCATCTCCCCTTACACCCTTAGTAATCACAAGTGTAATTGGTATTTCAAAAGAACAGACTTCAGCCTTTTGCAGTTCACGGATTCTAGCAGTCAGGTCATGTAAGCTAATTCCAGCTTCATCACTGAGGCGGTCGAGGGGAAACGGTTGATCATTGCTATTACAATAAGCTTTCGCAATGTGCATTGCCTGAATCAGCTGCTCAAAGTTATCTGCTTCAAACCGGGATAAGCCCTTCATCCGGCTGTATTTCTCAAACTGCTCTATAGACTCAGCAAAGGTATCATGGCTTAATTCAAATTCGATAAAGCTTGAAAAATTTTCGGCTCGTTCTAATAAACCAAATTTTTCTAAGTAATGCAACCCTGCTTTAATCTTAGTATTTTGCTGCTCTGATTCTTCTCCAAACTCCTCATCAAAGTCGCCCAGTTGAAAAATTTCATTGGTTGTCACCCAAAACCAATCATCTCTAGCACTGCCAAAAGTGAGATTGCGGATATGTCTGGTCGAGATCAAGACATTTTTTAAATCTTGTTCGCTCAGTTGGTTTAAACTTTGCAAACGAAAAACTGTATCAGCATCTTTTGGATCAAAGAGTAAAGTACAAACTGCTGGCTCTCCATCACGTCCTGCCCGTCCTGCCTCTTGGATGTAACCTTCTAAATTGGCGCTCATGCAATGGTGAATGACAGCGCGTACATCTTTACGGTTGATGCCCATACCAAAGGCACAAGTTGCAGTAACTACATTTAATTTACCTGATTTGAACTCTTGCAAAACTTGTTGTTTTTGTTCTTTTGCAAGTTTCCCATGATAATATTTAGCTTCAATATGACTTTGTTTAAGAAGTTCTGCTAACTTTTGGGCATTTTTGCGTGTAGTAGTGTAAATCAGTGTACTACCACCTAGTTTAAGAGCTTCTTTTACTTGATTCAACAAAACTTGCTCTTTATTCCCTGCTACTGGAATCACATTAAAAGTTAGATTATCTCTTGTTGTTGCCCCATCAATTGTACGATTAATATTTAGTTCGTGCTGGGCAAATAGCTCTTTAATATCTTCAATAACAGCGACTGTTGCTGTTGCTGTCATTAAAGCTAACAAAGGCATTGCAAGCTGCCGCTCTTGATATAATTCATAAATAAATTTAGGAATGTAACGGTAATCTGGTCGAAAATCGTGGCCCCATTGGCTAACACAGTGAGCCTCATCAATCACCCAAAGAACCGGAGGGCGCTGTTCTAACAATGCCCGAATACTCATTGACCGCAATTGCTCAGGGCTGATATACAGCAAACCTTTGGAACCAGAACGCAGTTCTGATAATCGCTGACGACGTTCTGCTGCTGAGAGATTACCATTAATGAAGGTGGCGAAGAAAAACCCAGCTTGTTCTAAATCTGCCACTTGATCTGCCATTAGTGCTTGTAGCGGTGAAATGACAACAGTCAGCGCTTTGTGCCTTTCGTGGAACATGAAAGCTGGTAATTGATAGCATAAAGATTTACCACCACCAGTAGGCATGAGAACAAGCGGACGCTCATTATTAATAATTGCTTGCACAGCTTCTTCTTGCAAAGGTCGAAAACTGGGAATTTCAAAATATTCCAAGTAAGAGCTGATAGCGAATTCATCTGTACTTAAAGGACGCAAATTTTCAAGTACAGCTTGAAAACTATTTAAATGTCTGAGCCAATCACAAAAAACCTGCTTCGATTCATTGGTATTGCACTCATAGTTCCAAGCCAGTAATCCCGCCACACATAATCTTGTATCAAAATCATAAGTTTGTGGACTAGACCATAGCTGCTGCAAATAGGATTGATTTATTCCCTTTAGCATTCTTTCTGGCAGCATTTCTATGGCGGGTTGTTCAATCTTCAAACCAAGGTTATCACGGAAAAATTGTTGATATGCAAGGTCTGCATCTTCGCAACCACAAGTCAGGAGCCAAATATATACCTGTTGTACTTCATCAGGCTTTTTAAATAGTGCTTCTAATTGTTGACCAAGTAATAATCGAGTTGCCTGTGCGTCTTCTACGGGATTATTACTTGAATATTCACTTTGCTTATAGTCTTTATTTAGCTTATGGGAATGCTGTAGAGGGAAAGCGAGTATTGATAGTTCTAAAGTGTCAATTATATGCCAAGAAGATAATTGCGGTTCTTGCTCAATCAGATAAGGGTAATCAAAGCGGCGGAAGTTATGACCGCATACTGATAAATTACTATTTTTCAGCTTCCTCATTTCTTCGTAAGCTTGATTTAGATTCTCTTGATAGAAATCTTTTGTTAAGTTCAGAGATACCAATCCGATGCGGTATATATTATTTTCAGTATTAATTTCTAAGTCTAAATAAGTATAAAATAAGTCAATATTTGATAAATCTTGCATGAGAATCCCTGATTAGATTGCTTGAGCGCTATCTCATTTCTAAAAAATTACTAACTCAACTTACCCTGACTTTGTTCAAAGATTTTAGCAACAAGCACTTATTTGTCAATAATTAGTACAAAAATACTATTTATCCACCTCATGTATGCGTTGCCAATTCTGTTGTGTAATTTGTAGCGTTCGGCTGATGAATTACAATCAAAGTCTTCAAAACAGGGTCTTGTTTTCAGTTTTCCCTCAGCAGTGGCTTTTCTAACATAAAAACTTCCAAACCGAATCTCCAGATCCCAAGCCGGATCTTCGCGCCAGATTTTCCACCAACATACTTGACCCTTGTTGTTGACGCAGCATATTCAACAAGTTTATCGATTTTTGTAGTTTGGCGTTGCTCAAATCCTTTGCCAAAAATGGTAGTAGGTTTGTGTGATTAAATATAGGGATTTTAGCAGGGTTAGGAATTTGAGGGGTGAAGAGCGATCGATCTTGGTTTTCCTCTGTACAAGACGCTACTCGCGTTCGCTTGAAAAACTTGAAGTTACGAACCATGTTCAGAGGTTTTGGCAATTTGGCATCACAAGTCTGTGAATTGCGGTTTAAATGAGATATCAACAGAACAGACACAAGTCGCCAGTTGTTGACCCAATGCTATAGAATAACTCAGCAGCAAATTCACAGTATTCGGTCATCGCTTCACCACAACTGGCTAGAAATCCACTAGAAAATAAATAGTAAATCTGCTCCCGGCGTACTCGCCTACCGTAGGTAATCACTTGGGATTTCCTTTGGTATCAGTTAACTGGGGGTTTAAGGCGAAGGTGGGCTAACAAGCCTCTGAACACTTTTACTGAAGCTTTGGAGGCATTTAGAACGGCTATGTCTTATCGATTTTTTGATTGGTTGACACTCAATCGTGACCTGTTTGCCTTTTACAAAGCCAGTTTGGGTTCATATTTGGGCTTAATTTTTGTTTAAGTCCCGTTAATAAATCTAGAACTTACGCATTGACAAATTAAAGGAATAATGTAGTAAGAAAAATCAGGAATAAATAGGCGATCGCTAATCACTCTGGGGCTGGAAAAGCGGATAATTTAGGTACAGAGCGTATTTAGGGTTCAGACAATCAGAGCTATCAGTAAGCAATCTACCGCAAAGTGTGACCTCAACACTTACACCCTGTTCCTGCTGGCAGAATCAAAATATCCAGGCTGCACACGTTTAGCAGACATCATGGAAGATTTATCTCATGATTGGTCATGGTTGGGGGGCGATCGCGTCGGTGGTTTTCATGCTCTCGAATGGTGTTATACGCTCAATGTATGACCCAATGTCTGCTGTAGCAAAATAAGGGATTATCTAAGTAGGTAATATATAATAATAATTAAACTAATTTAAATATGCTTGCAATTACAGCAATAGATTTAATCCAATGGAACCATTAAATCAAAACTTAAGATACTTGGAATGGGAGAGATTGAGAGAGGCTGGGCATGACTATAGAACAGCTTATACTTTATCTTCAGATAATCCTTTAGCTACTCATAATAGATTGAATAAGTTAAGGGAAGATATTTTAAGCTATATTAATAGCGATAAAAAAGATAAATCTTCTCCCATACATCAAAAACTTAAAAGGCTTCAAGAGAGTAATAGTAAATATTTTCAAGAAAATAGTGAATCAATGAATGATATTTCAGAAGAATACCGAAACCCTTATTATATATATGGTATGGATTTAACAGACTTATTATCAGATTAACATTATAAAATTTATAATTAATTAATCGAATTTGATATTACTTACCCAACCACTGATTTAAAGATTGCCGACGTTGTTGATTTCTTTCGCCTGCGGTCATATCAAAAGGACTTTGTTTTTTAAATATCAGTGGGTTATAAATTCCTGTTTCCCAGTTTCCATACATAGGATTAGGTATTGCAATGTAAGCAGGTTTAACTATCCCTTTTGTAATATTAAACATACCGTAAAAGCTACGGTTCTTGTCTACATGATCCCGACGTTGTTGGTTATTCTTGCCTATAGTTTCATCAAAGTCATTTAGATTATCCCCAATCAAGGCGATTACTGTATATCTTTTTCCATCAGCATTGCCATTTTTAACAGCTTCTACTCGCCATTGTTTAGAAGTATTCTCTTTGCCGTCAATCTTTTTGGTAAACTCCCCCTTTAACAATACTGTCTGTCCGTTGACTCCTGTAAACCCCACAGATTTTAAATTGTTAATAGTAGCTATTTCTAAATCATTGCTTTTAGCATCTTTAGCGCTCTGTTCATCTCGATTAGAAATAAAGAATACCTTACCCCCATTTTTATTTACATAATTAACAAATTCAACTGCTCCCGGTACAGCTTTAGCTTTCTCCTCCTTAATCCATTGATTCCAAGTAGTAATTTCAAAACTATTATTAGTATCTAATAACCCTGCTTGATAGGGGCTATTGTCAAGAACTGTTTCATCAATATCAATAATGATGGCGGGAATGATGGCGGGACGGGTAATATTTTTTGATTTAGCAGTATCAAAAGTGAGTTTGGCTATATTGAACGCTTGATAAGTTAATGCTCTATATTCTCCAGATTGTTGCACCCAATTAACTGCTAACATTCCTTGTTGATTTAGTTGTTTACTAGTAATTTCTACTGTATCTTGCTGTAATTGTGAAAGTAGTAGGACGGGTACTAATGCAGTAACGGTAAATGGTAATTTAGACATTGGTGGTTACAGTATTTTTAAGTTAGCTTTTTTTTGCTGCTCTTTTTTGCGATCGCCAATCCCAAGGTGCAGTAAATTGTGAATCTGCCCAAATATTTAAACGTTGTTGTTTAGCTTCAGCTTCAGCCTGTTCTACAATACCAGCACTAGCACAGTTTTTTAGGTATTGACGATAAACCATCGCTAACCCTTCTTTCACTAATATCTGTTGTATGAAAGTACCATCCTCTAAGCGTACCTCAGCAACTTTGCGGCCATAGCGATCAGTATCTACGATATTTAATTTGATCTGATCGCCAATTTTGATAATAGATTCTAGCCGCTCTTTTGCTTTGTTTCCCCATAAAAACTGATTTTTATCAGCAGGGTTATCACTATTTTTTTCTGCGTCAGACTTGGGTGTTTCTGCCGTATCTATACAAGCAAATCGCACTCTGATTTCTTGATTAGATACATCAGTGACTGTTATTGTATCGCCATCATCGACTTGCTTGACTTGATAGTTTGGCTGTATAGAAGATTTTGGTATATCTTCTAATATATTTAATTGATTAGGCTCTGTAATTTTTAATTCAAACACTTGTCCTTGTGCTTTTTGGGGTGCAACATTTATGATTTTTACTTCTTTACCTTGTAAAGCAATTGGATTAGAAGCGCCAGGAATTTGATTTAGGATTTTACGAGGTACAACTATTTGGTAAACTGTATTATCTTTTCCTGACAAATTGAAAGTTTCAATTTCATTGTTTTGGCGACTCCATCCATTAATTCTTCCTAATATTTCTGAGGTATTATTAGAATTATTTGATTTTTGATTTGGTAAACTATCACTACAGTAAAAATTAACTGGATTTTGCTGAAAGTTTGCACATCTCAATATTTCTTCAGTTCTTTGAGAAATCTTTATTAATTGTGAATAGTCAGATTCATCGCCACCACCATAATTAGCTTGTTTTCTAATATTATCTGGTGCGTTAAGTAAAATTTTTGTAATTATCTGACGGTCAGATTCAGAAAGCTTAGGTGATAAATAAACATTAGAGCCGGGAATTTCCTTACTTAAATGAATGATTCTCAAATCTTTATCATTTGTAACTGCTTCATAAGCAGCAGCACCTACATCAGCTTTTCCAGTTTTAACTAAGTCTTTAATATCTTTTCCTCGATGCCCCATGTCTACCCTGAGACTTTTACCAAATAAGTCATAAGCAGGTACATAGAAACTAGATGCTGAATTGAAATCTCCAAGAGCAATAGTATTTGTAGATTTTAAATCATTGAGAGATTGAATACTACTAGTAGATTTTGTGAATAAAGTAGCTTGGTAATATGGAGGATTATTTGGAAACATTCGCGCTGCAAAATGATAATCGTTATTTTTAGCAGCTACAGAAAGTATTGGTGATAAAGTAAAGGCAATATCCCATTCTTTATTTATTATCCTTTTTCGGGCTTCTTCATAAGGAATTGATTCATCACCATCAATAACTATTTGTACTTTATTACCCAATTTCTCACGTAGGTAAGTTGTTAACTCTTCATAGTAACTGGGCTTACTCAAAATTCCTATAGTTAAAGAACTTGTTTGTAAGCTTTGTTGTTTATTTGTAATAACAGGAGAAGGTGAGGAGACTGCGGATTTAGGAGGACTAGATGGACAACCTGATAAACCAAAAATTCCAATAAATGCTAGAAGCTTTATGAAAATATAGCTATTTTTAGAATTAGACACAATAGATATCACCTGTATTTTTATGATTAAGCTGCTTGTTGATTAGATATGCCTGTAAGTTTCTGCAAGATTTTTTGATATCTTGTTGCATTTTGTAAATAAGCTTGATTGTCTAATTGTTCAATAACAGTAATCAAATTATTTAGTGTAGCTACTCTATAATAACCACCTATATTCGATTCAATGTTATTATTAATATCCGAGTTTGCTGGAAATACAACAATACCATACACAGGAAATTTACCCCAGTTTGATGAATTTACATATTTATATAAAGAATCTACATAAGTTTTCACTTGCTGATAAGGGTTTTCTCCCCAGCAAGCATAAATATAGAGTTTTCTAGTTCCTGTATCGCAAGTCCATCCAGTATTACGCGGATTACCAACAGATTCAATTGTTCCTTTATAAGATTTAGCTTCTACAACGATACAGCACTTATTTGTAACAATTATAAAATCAGTAAATTTACTTCCTTGTCTTCCGCTACCTACATCAAATTGTGTTAATACTCTTTCTGAAGAAAAATGCTTTTCTAAGGACTTTTTAATAGATAATTCAAAAATATTGAGAGGATGTTTACCTTTTATTTCAACAGTAATAATCTCAAGTTCTTTAGACAAAGCTTCTAATTCAGCTTGTTTCTGTTTTTCACGTTGTTCTAATTGTTGTTCTCTCTCTTGAGATTCTAATAGAGAATTTTGCAAAATATCTAGTTGAGTATTAAGTTGCTCTTGCATTAAGTTTTGATTAGCTAACTGTTGTTCTAAGGCAGTAATAATTCTCTGGGAACTTGTTTCATTATTTCGCAGTTGTTGTAATTCAGAATTAACTAAAGAACGAGAGTTTTCAATTTCCTGTATTTGCTGCTGAAGTTGGGATAATTCATTTTCTTTTAGTTCATTAGTTCTTGCTTGTTTATCTTCAACAATATATAAATCCTGAGTTAATTTTTTAATTTGATCTTCATATTCCTGTTGCTTATTTAGATTCTGTTGTGCTTCTAATATAGCTTTTTCAGATTCAATTTGTGCCTTTCTAGCACGTTGTTGAGATTCTAACAGAGAACTTTGTAAAAGTTCTAGCTGATGGTTAAGCTGTTCCTGTTCTAAACTTTGATTAATTAACTGTTGTTCTAAAGTAGTAGCAATTTCTTGGGAATTTTTTTCATTATTTCGCAGTTTTTGCAATTCAGATTCAGCATCATATATTTGTTGCTTCAGTTGAACTAATTCAATTGCTTTTGGTGGATTATTTTCTAGTCGCTTCTCCTGAGCAATCTGCAAATCTCTGTTTAATTTTTCAATATGTGCTTGATACTGTTGTTGTTTATTGAGATTTTGTTGTGCCTCTAATCTAGTTTTGTCAGATTCAGCTTGTGCCTGTTTAGCGCGTTGTTGAGACTCTAATAATGAACTTTGCAAAATCTTCAATTTATTATTAAGTTGCTGTTGTTCAAGTCTTTGATTAGTTAATTCTTGTTCCAGTCTAGTAGCAATTTCTTGAGATTTTTTTTCATTGCTTTGTAGTTGTTGTAACTCTGATTTAGCTAATAAACGAGAATTTTCAATATTCTTCATTTGTTCTTGAAGTTTAGCTAATTCATTTTCTTTAAGTTTATATAATTGATTAGCTTCTAATTGTTTCTTTTGAGCAAGTTGTAAATGATGATTTAGTTTTTCAATACGTTGTTGATACTGTTTTTGTTTGTTTAGATTCTCTTGTGCTTCTAATTTAGTTTTTTCTAGTTCAGTTTGCAGAGTTAATAAATTTTCTGTGTTTTTCGGGAGATTATTCAGAGATTCCTTGAGTTGACAAATTTCCTGTTTAAGCCTAGTATTTAAAATACGCATTCTGCTAACATCCCTAATTAATTCATTCTTTTCTTCCTCTCTTTGATTTTTTAATAATGTTAGCTCATTTATTCTCTCGGCTAATTGAACTTCTAAAACTTTGTTGATATTTTCTAATTCATCTTCTCTTTTTTCTGCTTTCTTTTTATCAACTCGCTTTTTATAAAGTATAAACTCCAAACCACTCCAGATAAGCAAAGTCGCCCCGAAACAAGCCATTAGACTTGTTGCGTAAGTTTGAATCCTACTACTTCCAGAAAAAGGATTAGTTACCAATGTTGCAATATCCTCTTGAAACGTTGGTCTTACACCCCTAACATAGTAAACCCTACCGATAACACGGCCTTGATTAGTGACACTTGTAGCACTGCGTTCAGTAGCATGAGAATCACTATAAGTCCACTGTGTAAATACAGGTGGAGGATCAAGCAACACATCGTAGGGATGCTTTGTTAACTCTTGTGGATTTAGAGCCGCTTTCCAAGATGAGGATTTTCCAGAATCTTTACCTGAATATGAAATTATTTTTTGTCCACTAGAGTCTGTAACTATTAATCCAAATAAACTATAATTACTATCTAAAGTACGTTGTACTTCTTCTGGTTTATTTTTAATAATTGCATAAGAAAGTTTCGTTGGTAGAGTATGAGATAAAATGTTAAAGTCAACAGTCTGAACGCGAAATATTGTTTGATTCCAATAGTTGTTATAACGGTCAAAAGTGACTGCTCCACCAACCCCAAAACTAATTATTCCTGTTGTTGCTAGTCTAGCTAAAACTTTTAGTATTGCTCCTCTATTAGATGTTTTAGTTGCTAAGGTATCTCTGCTGTTGACCATTTGATGCTCCTAAAATTTATATTTTGCGATCGCTATACTATTAGTTGATATCAGGACAAAAAATACTCTGAATAATACTGAATACGTGACACTAATTACAGTGTGCGATCGCTTCTACTGACATATTTCCTCGCTTGATTGGGAGCAATCGCGATTTCTTTCAGTGGAGCTTCAATTTATATTCCCTATCCTGGAGTTCGTATATAGAGACTTGATAAACTAAGCTTGAATTTGGGTTTGAGGCTGTCTTGTTTGTGTATTACTGGGTGCATTTAGTTTGCGGGATAATGCCAACACATTCATCGCAAACTGCTGATAAAGTTCTGGGGACTTATTGTGATTTGAACGATAATTTAGCCAAACGGTCACGAAATACTTCACTCTGTACTAGGACAACATATAGTTCAAAGCTATAAATGGAGTTCAAAAAACTCAAAACTTAATTACAGCAAGGAACATGGTCAAATAGTTCATTTGTACCGTACCGTAATGAGAGAGAAATAAAAATTCAGATTTCAGGCGATCGCTTTATCACTCAATTTTTGGCTAAACATATTTTTGAACCATATTGTAGGCATTTTGAATTATATTTTGACCGAAAGTTTAAAATTTTCGACTAAATTAGTGTGTCTTGCTCGGCATTTTTTACCAAGTCTAAAAATAAAACTTTTGGTCGTATTATGGTTCACATTTAAAACACGCGGACATAATTTGATTCATAAAGCTAAGTTATTGATTGGCTCAAAAGCTTGAAATTACGTTAACTTTTGGTCACGTTATGGTTCAAAATTTGGTCACGCAGGGGGTAAAATCACACTTATTCATGAAAACAACTATTGCATTCCGATGACTGTAAATTGCTAAATATCGACGTTTATTAGTTATTGCATAAACAATTAGAGCTACTCCTGCAACAAGTAAAATTAAACCTAGTGCAGAAGAGTTTCTGAATGCACCCAAAGCTGAAAAAGCTAGGAATCCTCCAAAACCCAATAACGCATAAATAGGGGCTTCTAATGTTTCTACTGAATCAATATTTTGAATGCGTATCCAAGTCTCTCTCTTTTCTAAACCAGTTTTTGTTGTTCCAACAAGAGTATCACCTGTAAATTTGACAAGAATCGTTCCTTTTGCTGGAACTAACACGTTTCCCCAAACTTGGGCGGGAGCGCCTGTAATTTCCGTGACTTGCTGATTAGTTCTCATGTTTGTATTACCGTTCATTAGATGCCTCACCTGATGTTTAGAATTACAATCAACAGTTTGATATAAAAACTAGAACAAGTGGGCTAGTAGAGCTATACTTACCGCTTACACAGAAACTGAGTAAATAACTAATTTGGCAAATATTTAGTTAACAAATCCTCACCCTGAGCGCCCATCTCATCAAGCTTTTGTTCAATAAGCTTCTTCGCCATCGGCGACGGTTTAGAGCGTCCATTCTCCCAACGATTAATCGTGGTATATGTCACGCCGAGAGTGGCTGCAAACTGTTCTTGCGTTAACCCAGCCAAAAGTCGCAAATCACGAATGATATGCCCTACCTGTGGCTGTTTGATAGCCAAGGGTTTTTTAATAGTCATTGAGCAAACTTGACCCACTAACTTAAGTAAGTAATGCTATATTATTTGTCATATTTTAGTCATGCAAAATCGCAATTAACCTCAGTGTATATCCGTAATAATGAAAATCATGTAAAATTATTTACTCTGAGTAGGAATATTTTTTAAGTGGTTTTGAACCTAAATTCTTGGAGGTAAATGACTCATTCATAGGGTAATAGATGCGATCGCACCCTTAAACTCGTTAATGTACAGCTCTGTTTATTGAAATATATGAGTATTGTGTAGGGTGATTTATTTTTTTCATGCAAATTTAACCCTAAATTACCTGAATGCAACCTATACTTTAGCTGTATTTTCTAACAAAGAATTTTATGCTGAAGTTACATTCTTTCGCTAAGTTTTCTTTATTGACAGTATTATCAACAATTTTGGTTTGGCAGTACCCAGCTTTTGCTTGGAATAAGTCTGGACACATGGTTTCAGGAGCGATCGCTTACAGGGAACTCTCGCAGAATCATCAAGAAGTAATTGAGAAAATGGTTGCCATTTTGAAGGAACACCCTGAATACTCTAAATTTGAGCAGCAGTGGAATTCCCTCAAACAATCTAATATTTCTGCTGAAAATAAAAATTTGTACTTATTTATGTGGGCGGCAAAATGGCCAGATGAAGCTCGTGGCAATCAAATATTTGATCACCCAACTTGGCACTACATAAATTTACCTTATCAACCAAGCAATGCCTCAAACTCAATTCCTCGTGAAATTCCAGGTGAAGAAAATATTATATTTGCTTTTCAAAAAAATCTTGATATTGTTCAAAGTAATGCTACCAACAGCGAAAAAGCAGTTGCAATATGCTGGTTATTCCATCTAGTAGGAGATGTGCATCAGCCATTGCATACTACCAAATTAATTATTAACCAGTATAAAGAACCAGAAGGTGATAGAGGTGGTACACGTTTTTACATTAGAGTTAACCCAAATAGTCAAACAATTAGTTTGCATAAATTCTGGGATGACCTCATACTAGGCTCAGAAAACTTTCAAACTGTTCGCAACACCGCAACCAAGATAAGAGCCTCCTATCAACGCAGTAAATTGCCAGAATTAAGAGAAACTCAATTTAATAATTGGGCAAAGTTGGAGAGTTTTAATATCGCTAAACAAAAAGCATATATTAATGGCAAGCTTTCTGGCAGTAGTGATAAAAATGATGGAAAGCCGTTACCGCCAAATTATGCTGCTACCGCCAAACCAATAGCAGAACGCCGCATGAGCTTGGCAGGCTACCGTCTAGCTGATGTACTTAATAAGCTGTTTGGACAGCGATAAAAGATATACCATCTGTTCGATTCTCCACTTACATGATGTGGGTGGTTTTTAATTTGACTATAGCGATCGCCTACAACCGAAGTAGGTCATCGGTTTTTTCCTCTAAGAAAATGAAGAGGTATGCCTGTGGTGGTAAACTACGCTATTCTCTATAAATTTACTGTATACCCGATTGCGGCAGAGGTTACAAGCAGCGTTACAATGATTGCGCTCCCGGAGGCTTTCGGGTTAGCGTGAATGTATCGCAGCGTATTTAAAGCCCGTCGCTGATCTGTATTAGCAAAGCCTGTACTGTGATAACGCTTCTCCCAAAATGCCCTGTCCGGTTTAGCATCCGGTTAAAGCACATAGCAGTATACCAGTTGAGCCAGTGCATTATTTTGGGTAGTTCTTCTGGTTGGGATGGTTCTAATAGGTAGTGTACGTGATTGCTCATGATGCACAGGGCATACAGCTTAAATCCGTACTTTGACTGCGCCTTCTTAATAGCGTAGAGAAAGACTTCACGACATTCCAGGCGAGTCAGGCGAAACTCCCTATTGTTGCACCGGACAGTGATGTGGTAGCAAAATCCAGCTTTCAGGTCAAAAGAGGCAGGGGAACGGGGAGCAGGGCGCAAGGGGGAGGTAGTAACGGAGCTTGTACTCCGACCCTCTCGTGAACGCACTCTTATGTGTGGGGCTTGATACCCATGTTCCGCTCCGCGAACGGGACTCTTCTATTGCTCCCCCTGCTCCCTGCAAGAACAGCCCCTCCGCTTCTTCGGTGATTCTTGAGCTTCCACTTTGTCCAGTGCTGGAAATATTCAATCAGCTTGGCAGCACAGAAGTTACCTGTAATATCAAGGTATTCTCGGCGTAATATCACCAGAACGGAGATTTTCTACAATCTAATTTTTCATTATCTGAGGGCGATGTCTGGTTGAGCATAAGGCAAATAGCCCACATCGAATCGGCGATCGCTATCATCCCTATCCTTTCAATTCATGCTTCCTGCCATCCTTCCAAGGCAGCTAATAATACATTAACTACAGGATGAGCGAGTAACTCCTTGAGTGCTTCTGTACCGCCAGATTTTAATGCCCCAATTACCCTCGCTTTTAGGTTAGGGTTACTTTCAATTTGTTTGAGTGCTTCTGTCACCACTATCTGTTTTTCTAGTGGGGTATTCGTGGAGTAAGTCTGTCCCAATTGGTTAAGAAGTTGTTGAATATCGGCTGCTGCATCTGCAAGATTTTGTTTCTGCTCTGAGGTATAATTATTTTGATTAAAGTTGACATCACTGCCCGGTTGTGCTGTATCTACAAATTGGTTGTTTGCATTCCTTTGATCATATTTAGAATGATAATATTCTGACATTGAACTATTCTCCATTTTATTATCAATTTGAACATTAATAGGTCTATTTGCTAATAATTGAACAATCTCTATCATCTCCATATTTTGTTGGCGATAGCTGACTATTTCATTATCTTTAGCTTGTAATTGTGATTTATATTTTTCTTCTATAGCTGCAAGTGCCAGTTGATAGTTTTGATTAAAATTATTATGAATATTTTCTTTATTGGCATCAACAGGAACAGCAACTTTAACAACGACTACCCCATCACCTTTATTTTCAATACTCTGTATAGCTAACTCTATATTCTCATTTTCTATTTGAAGTTTTCTGAAAGCATTTACAAAAGCTTTCCAGTCTATGCCATCTCTAAAAATTAAATCAACAGTATTTATTACCTCTTCAAATAGTTTGGTAAATTCTTCTTGTTGAAAATCGCCACTACTGGGACGACGTTCACGGTCGTCAGTTCCTGGCTTGGGATATTCTAGAAGATATACAAAGCGACAATCTACATTATCTAATTTGGTTGTACTTTCAATATTCCAAGCTTCTATACAAGCACCAGTCATGTGAGCATTGGTGAAATCAGTATCAATTGCTTGGGCAAGAGTCAGATTTGCCCACTCTAAATTTGCTCCTTGAAAAGTAGCTTCACTAATATCAGTGTCTTTAAGATTAGCCTCTTTCAAGTCTGCACCTATCAGATTTGAGCCTTTCAGGTTAGCACCAAGATAATATTTTCCTCTACCGTTACCAGTAACAAGCAAGTTGAGTACAGCACGATTAGTTAGTATAGTGTTGTCTACTTTAGCAATGTCGAGTTTGTGTGCTTCATAAAAACGAGTACGAGTTAGATTGGCGTTTTTCAAATCTGTATTTTTGAGTATTGCTTGACTAAAATCAGCATCAGTTAAATTAGCATGACGAAAACTGGTGCCTCCTGTAGCAGCGAAAGCAATTGCGAATGAGCGAACCCAAGTATCTTTTTCATCTCCAGCTAGACTACGCCAGCCAATATAAGAATTAAAAAGTACAAAAAATAAAGCGACAACTCCGGCAATAATGGCGGCGTTGAAGGCGGCAAAGGTCGCAGTGAAAGCTAGAGTTCCTGCTATGGCTCCTGCTACAGCTAAGACTACAGCTAGGACTACAGCTACAGCTAGGGCTAAAGTTCTAGCTCCGGTTATTACTGTAGTTGCGACTGTAACTAAGACTACGGTTAAGGCTAAGACTACAGTAAGGGCTTCAGCAAGGGCTAGGATTCCGGCTCCAGTTATGACTAAGACTTCTCCTCCTCCGATTGCGACTCCTCCTCCGACTAGAGCTAAGGCTACAGTCGCAGCTAAAGCAGAAGCTCCTAGTCTGATTTCTGCGCCATCTGCGGCTAAGGCTGCGGCTTCAGTTAAAACTACGCCTAAAGCGAAAGCTAAAGCTATGCCTACACCGAAAGCTATGGCTCCTAAACCAGATGTTAACCCCTTACGAATCGTGATAATACAAAAAACTGCTAGTGCAAGTAGGGAAAGTATCCCAGCAATGAAGTTTTCAGAGTGTTTAGTATCAAGAAAATATGCTACTAATATACCAGTGAAGATAAGAAAAAAACCTGATAGTAATGATATTAGAAATATGACTAGGAGCAAACCAATTACCCAGTGCTTCTCTAGTCCGGCTCTAGCACCTTTAAAGTCAGCACCCTTCAAATTAGCTCCGGTAAAGTCTGTACCTCGAATATCTGCATAGCTAAAGTTTGCATCTTCAAGGTTTTGACCTTTGAAAGAACGCCCTCTGAGATTTTGATGAGAAAAGTCCAGGCTCATGCAAGATTTCCTTTATAAATCTGGAGGTTTAACTTAATTGACTGCGATCGCATCCTTCACTTTTCCTCGCTTGTATTAGGCAATCGCTTTCCCAATGATTAGGCAAATCATCATCTATCGTAGTTTGAATGACAATACCGCCAAACCGAGCTTCATCAGCCCAGCATTTTACCCCAGCAATGTAGCAAATGTGACTTTGGTATTTCTCTTTACTTTCTGTGAAAATTGCCTCAAATCCTCCACTAATTGAGGTATTAAAGAAACTCAACTTTCGTCCTTGAGTATCACTTGCCTTGCTATAGCAATTATTGCAAACCGTCCGTGGATATCTTGTGAAATGTCGAACTGGTGTCGAACAGATAGGGCAAGGATGAAATTCAGTATTACTCATAATTTTGAGCTTATAAGTAGTCATACTTGAGAATTGACATCACCTAATTTGTAAGCCTCTTGTAATTCATCAGGAAAAGGGGGGTAAAGAGCAAACCAGTCAAAGTTAAACACATCCTCACGTTCAGTGTGAAGATTATTTGTAGTGGTCAGACCATTTCCTGGGAGTCCAGTTGTTTGATTAACCACGATAACTGTCAAGGGCGGAAGTTGATTTTGTTGGCAGTAATACATGATGTGTCCCAGAATGGGAGCTAATGTTCCTGCACCTTGGAAACCAAGAAGGTTAGCCAGCATTCCATAGGTTAAAGTTTGTCGGTTAGCTGCTTTGCTAATGAGAATTTGCCAGATTTGTAAGGCGCGTTTTGGATGAGTTGGGTTGTCGTTAAAGGTCTTGTGTATAGATTTATTAGAAAATTTTAGGGCTATCATGTTTGTATTACCGTTCATTAGATGCCTCACCTGATATTTAAAATTGCTATCAACAGTTGGATATAAAAAAAATAAGAATAACTGCGCTATCCTTTCAACTCATGTACACGTTGCCATTCCTGCTGAGTAATCTTGTAATTGGTAGCATTGGGCTGACGAATCACAGAAATATTTTTCAGCACAGGGTCTTGTTTTAAGTTTTCCCGTAAGAGAGGCTTTTCTAACAACTTGCTGGTAAATCGAATCTTTGCACAAGGTTTAACACCAATGCGGCTGGTATCTATCCAATAGCCAATATCAGGTGGGTTTACAATAATTTTGGGAGATTCAATAATCTCTGCAATTGCACAGATTCCCGCCTTATCCCCAGACTTCCTTTCTCGGTACTCCATCGCCAGCAACCATGTCCTTTGCATAGCGGGTTGCAAGCCACGGCATCTGCTCAAAATCGCGGATGCCATCTATGATGCGATAGTATTTGGGGTTGTTTTGCAGTTGCTTCTAACTTTTGTAAAGCTTCAAGTATCTTTATGTTTAATAGAAACTAAACGCAAGACGTTTTGATTTTTATTCACCTTTAGCTTTTTTTAACTTTTGTTTGTGGACGAAATAACTGTATTCCTCTTGATTGGGTTAATACATAAAGTCCTCTATACACTTTTTTAAATTTTTTCAGTGATAAACTCATGTATTGTGCTATTCCCTCTTCAGTGATATCTTGAAAAATAGTTCCAGAGGATACCCCTGCTAAACCTCGCACAGCACCTGCAAGAATTCCATATTTACATTCTGCTATGTTTTGAGGATTGAGGAAGTATTCTACTGATTGGGATAAAGCACTTAGTTCTTTACGATTCGCCTTTTCTTCTTTCCAATAATCATACCAACAACCGTGTACCTGCCAGGGATATCCTAAACTGTTAAAGAAAACTGAATCTCCGTTACCGTTTGTATGATAATAAACAGTTTTCCCACATTTCTTACATTTGGTTGGGTAGGTCTTTGCTTGTACTTTATCCTTTGATTGTTTGCATTGTTTTTCATTACTATTAAGTAAGCTAGATATATTTCCATGAATATAAACACCAACATCTCCTCCAAAACCACAATTACAATCTGAGGGGTGATTCCAAGCATTACATGGCATATTATTAGAGTTTAAAAGGTCAAAGATGCAGTAAGAGAGTAAGCGATGTAAATGTTAAAGCAGCATTATTCAGTGCAAAGTTAATCTATCTCAAATCACTCTTCTTCATCTGTCACATCACTGTATGCCGAATCATCCACAGCCAATACAGGCTTGCCCATAGCAGCTTCAATTTTGGCAAGTATCATCCGTTGACGCGATGCCATAAAACCCTCAAAGTCGTCTTGTCGAAGTGTTATTGCATCAATTTGGTGAGTTGCCAAAATCGCATTCATGCCTGCATCATCTAGCTGAACACTGTCATGCTTTTGAAGCTGAACCAGATATTGACTTGGAGCTTTACCGCCAATCATGCGATTTGCTATAAATGATATGGGAGTTTTGTTGAGAATAGAGTTATAGCGAGATGCGGGAATACCCTGCTTGTCACACCAACTTTTGGGGAAAATGTGATGAATATCTAGTCTGCGTCCTTCCCAATCGGTTTCATCCAAATCCCGAATAGTGGACTTCCAAAAGAAATCTTGAGAACCTTCACGTTGAATCAAGGTATTAATACCCTTATATGCAGCACTAGTTCGGGAACGCAAAGTCCCTAAACGTGCAGGTTGAAAATTAGCATCCCGAACAGTTGCAGGTTCTTCCTTACCGTCCTCAATCCAGTCGATAAGCTCTTGAATATCCAAAGCCATACGGCTTTCAACTGCCCCGCCGTACAATTCGCCAAGGATACCGCACCAGAACCAACGGGCGATTTTGTCATGAATTTTCGGTTCCAGCCAGCGATCGCCAAGCAACGCCATGACTGCGGCAAGAGGAATAAGTTGAGTGCGGTAAGGTAAATCGCTAGTTGAGAAAAACGATTGCTGTCGTAAGAATTTTGCAGCTTTCCAATAACCTTGCTTAAGAGGCTGTTTCCATTTTTGTAAAGCATCTACAGTTAAAGATAGAACGGCTTCGCGCTTGGCAGTCACACCTGTTATTTGCTTGCCAGTTTTACCTGCTTTTAAGTCTTGCTGGCGTTTCTCCAAACTGTACAGTAGCGTTAATCCCTGGAAAAACTCTGTCGGTTCAACTTCATGTAATAAACGTTGTTTTCTGAGGTACGGTTGAATCCCTTCAATTCCTTCTTGAATATTACCAAACCATTCATCCCGCAAGTTGATGTTATCAGCAGCATAGGTGGCAGTTAAAAGTTCAAAAACCGAGAGGTTAACACCACCAGTATTTACTTTCTCGAATACTAGGCAAACAGCTTCCTTTTTATTGTTGCGATTGAGTTCAATGATGGGTAGCTCATAATAACGAAATTCATCAAGAACTTGGGTACGAAATTCCATATAGCGGCTCAATTTATTTGAGCCATGATTTGCATCATACTTATTTAATCCTACTTCCCAAGCACCTGCGTTGAGAATTTGATTACAAGGAAAGTAAAAGTGTTCATATTCCTTTTCTGGCGTACTGAGGTCAAGTTTGACATCACGCCCAAAGTTCTCTTTTTGAATACGATTTGCATCAATGCTAATAATTGCACTTTCGTAATGTTCTGGCCCTAATAAGGCCGTTTCAATATCAATATAGTAATAACGCTGTACTAATTTTTTCTTAGAGTCACGAGTTTGAACGGGTTGCTTAAATATTAATACTTGCGTTAATGAAGTCAGCCGTTGTTGCCCATCGAGAATAAGCTTTTTCAATTTATCAAGTGTTGCTTGTGTTGGATCTACTCCCTCAACAGGACGGGCTTTAAACTTAGCATCACCACCAGCCTCAAGCAGCATAATTGCTCCCACAGGGAAAGAACGCGCAATACTGACTAACAGTGAACGAATGTGTTCATCATCCCAAACCCATCCCCGTTGGAAATCGGGTAGTTGAATTTCACCTGTGATGATATCTTTCAGTAAAGTTTCTAGTCTTGTTTTAGTAGAATCAAATGTAGACATATAGATATTTCTTCTGATAACTTATTTGAATCTCTCGGAAAAAATGTTGAATATCAATAACTTGCTCAAAGCCGCAGATACCGTCTATGAGGCGGTAATACTTGGGGTTGCCTTGAAATAATCATTAGGTGATTGTTTCGTAGATTTCCTTGCTTGATTTTGGGGGCGATCGGCATTTAATTTTTCCTAAAATACTATACAAACCCTTCTTCTAATAACTCAATCCCTTGGTCTGTAATTTTGTGCCTTTGCCCTGAGCCTCCCACGACTCTGCACCAACTTTCAGTAATAAGTGCAACTTGTTGGTCTTGAACTGCTAACCAATAACTAAACCCACCATACATTCCCGGAATTGGAAACCAATGTGCAGAATCTTGAGAATTTAAAATAGGTGCTAGCTTGGGAAGCTCTAATTTTTGACTATCAATCAAATCTCCTGCTCTCTCTCTGATAAGTTCATGAAAGTAATGCTCAATTTGCAGTAATGTTTGCTCTGAAATTTGTTGCATAAGTTGTTTTGTAAAATTTGTTTTAGTCAATTTGACGGATTTAACTTAACTGACTGCGTACCTTGCCAACCTAAGCATCGCACACTCTACTTTCCCTCGCTTGTATCTGGTTTAAACCACTCATAGCAAATCAATTTAATATCTTTTTGCTGGATAATTTCTGCTGGTCTTATGTCTTGGTCATCTGTAAGTTCCTCATATTGGTCAGTGTCTACAAAATATTCATCTAACTCAGAAATAAGTAAGCTGACATTTTTATGTTCTTTGAATAACTCCCAAATTGCTTTAACATCTCGCTCATAACTCCGAGAATTAACGGTAGTGATTACCTTTAACACCCGTTCTTTAGCTTCTTCATCAATTGGTTCACTTTGAAATAAATCAGGCTGGGTGAGAGCATGATGAATGCTTTGTAATAGCTTGGGCATTTGCGGTTTAATGCCTTTAGCCGTTTGCTGTTGTTGGAAAGAGTTAAACAGATTGCCTATGGCTCTTTCTAAAACAGAGAAAATGCGGTTATCAAACTGGACTGGTGGTAATTCATCGGGTTTAGGAAAGTCTGAAGATTGGCATTTAAGCCAGTTAAAAATGGTGCGTTTGTCGCTAATCAACCTATCAGGGTCTAGGGAGATAGCATTATCAATGCGTGGGTAAAAGTGCCAAAAGTGTTTGTCTTGTACCCGAAAAGCAAAGAATATTCCCCCATCAGGAACGTTGGGGTGGGGTATGGGTTTATTCCAGGTGCTATGAATACCAAAGGGGATATCATCAATTAGTTCTTTGCTTGCTTGTTGTAAAAACTCTAGTAGGGGTAATCTCATTTCATCTAGAGATACCAAATCAGATGCTTGTTCTAGTTCCTCTAAAATGGCTTGTTTTTCTGCATCGGTGTCAGCCATCTTGAGTTTGTACAGTTCGTCTAATGATTTACCAGAAATAGTTTCACCTAGTACACTACCGTCTAGCCCTACCTCACGGTCAATGGTGGCAATGCGCTCTTGTAATCTTCTAACTAACCCTAATAGCGTCTCTAGTCCCTGTTCTGGAAAGCAATTGTATATAAACAGTTCATCATAATCTGTTCCCAGTCGGTCAATGCGTCCTGCCCTTTGAATCATGCGGACTGGGTTCCAGTGCAAGTCATAGTTAACTAACACCCCAGCATCTTGCAGGTTTTGACCTTCTGATAGTACATCTGTACAAACAAGAATATCAATTGGGTTTTGTTGCAGTAGAGCTAATTCCTCATCACTATCAGTTTGGACATTAGCTTTGGGCGCAAACCGCTTAACTTTCTCTTCCCGTTGTTTACCGGGGGTTGCACCAGTCAATAACTCAATCACAGGCGCTTTAGTGTTAACCGTCATTTGGGATAACCAAGCTTTATCTGTAATTAATTGCTTATATAAATACTCAGCCGTATCTTTGAAGTAGCTAAATACTAATATCTTTTTACCTTGCAGTTTGGTTTTGAGTAGGTCTTTGAATGCTGCTAATTTGCGGTCATAGTCTGTGTTAGCTGCGGCTGAGGATTCAATTTTTTCTAAAGTGATAAGAATGTTATTTAAAATTCTCAAGTCAGCTTCAATCTGCTGTTTGAGTTGATTCAGGTCATAGTCTTTAGAGTCAACTTCACTTAGTGACTCAATAATGGCATTAACTGAGTTACCTTCTTCTTCATCTTCAGCAGCTAATACTAACTTGCGAAAGTTTTTACTATCTAACAGTTTTCCTTGTTGAGTCAGAATTTCATAAAAATTAGTCTGAAAGTCTCTCTGATTGCGAATACTATTTTTAAAAGCAAGTAGCGAACTTTCAAATCGTTTAAAATAAAGGGCTTTTTGGAGGGCAACTAGGGCATCATTACGCTTGACTTCATTTTCTTCCCCTTTATCCTTGCGCTTTTTAAAAGCCTTAATGTTATAAGCAGGTAAGTTAAGCTTGTCAATTTGAGCGGCTATCCCAGTGTACAGTCCAGCAAAGCTATCTTCAAAGTTATAGGTAAACTGTTCTAACTGGCGTTTAGGAAAGTGAATGAGTTTACCATTAATGCGAATTTCTTCACCTGCTTGTTGCCTTCTAATCACGTCCTGGCGGCTGCGTCTCACCATTGTTTGCATGAGGAGTTCTGTAATTTCTACGCCACCTTTAGCTAAGGCTTTAAAATAAGTCTTGAGGTTAGAAATACCCCATTCTCTGTAATAGGTTTCACCACCACGGGTAATTAGTAGTATTTGATGATAAAGGTCAAATATGCTGTTATTAATAGGGGTAGCGGTTAGTAACACCACCCGTTTATTACGTTTACCACTGCTAACTAGTTTTAATAAATTGCGGTAGCGATTGGTGGCACTGTTGCGAAAGTTATGAGATTCATCCACTACCACGATGTCATAACGTGCGTAATCTTGAACATTAAAGCTTTGACGGCTGATTTCTTCATGGGAAATTACATCAGCTTTAATGCCAAATTCATCTAGTTTTTTGTCCCACACTAATTTTTTGAGTTGTGCCGGACAAACCACCAAAGCACGAGGCACAAATCTCGGTTTCCTCAGTTTAATTAGGTAATAGTCCAGCAGCCGCAAACCAATAAAGGTTTTCCCCAAACCCACAGCATCAGCAATAACACAGCCATCATGTCTTTCTATGAGTCTGACTGCTCTTTCAAATCCCTCTTGTTGAAAACTGGCTAGTTCTAATGAGGTGCGATCGCTCTCACCAATGATGGTATCTTCCTTAAATAGTTCGTATAGTGCTTTGAGGAATATTTGGTAGGGGGTGTAAGCTTTACTGCCAAACTTAGAGGCATTGAGCGCATCAATTAGCTTGGTTTTGTAATCTAAATCAACACTAGGGTCATTCCAAAATCCTGCAAACCAGTTATGTCTGAGGTCGTGAGCGATCGCACCAATTTTGTTGACAATGTTTAACTCGGTATTCCCTTCTAAGCCGGCTGGGGTGAAGTTGGAAGACCCGACGATGCTGTAATTATTGAAGATATAGGCTTTAGCATGAAGAAACTGATTTTTATCTCCATGCGCTCCAAACAGTCTCACCTCAACGTCATGCCTTTGCAGATAGGCAATCATGCGCTCTATCTCATTCTGGTATTTAGAATTTAGCGGTTGGTTTTCTAACTCCTCTTGAATGTTTTTCTTAAAGTAACGGATTAAGTCAATGCGATCGCTTTCTGCTGGTCGAATGGTGGGGTCACGTCCAATGAGTAACCGCAGGCTGGTGAGTTGGTTCATGGCAGCTTCCAGACGTACCCATGCCTCAATGCGGAAAAAGCCTGTGGCGATATCGAGGACTATTTGATTTTCATCCTCAATTAAGGTTTTGAGGATGGTTTGCAGTTTGTGGCGGGAGTTATCAATGTAGTCTGGTAGGGGCATTATTAATTTTTGTTATTACTTTCAGTATCAGTAAATGAAGATGCTGCTGGTTTCAAGTCAAAGGTTTCATTAAAAATCTCTTGATATGCTTTTAGAAATTGTTCTGTTTTTCTAAACTCTTTAAAGACTGGCCACTCTTGATAATGAATTGCTGAAACTTTTCCAGGGTGATTTCCAATTGCTTTCATTAGTTTATAGGCTTCGTCATATTCATCTAGTAAAACAAATTTTGCTAATTTCAACTCATCACAACAGGCACTCCAGTCTTGTTGTAATAGAAGGTTGCGATATTCCTTCATATCTCCGATCCATTTAAGGCATTGTGCTTTATTTAACAGCAGTAACAACTTTACCTGTTGAGAAGACTTTTTTATAATAGGTTCACTTCTTGCAAAGTCTAACAGTATATTTGATAGTTTATATTCTTCATCAATAATAAGTTGAAGACATAAATTGTTTAGCGTCATATCTGCAATTTCTCGTTCTTCAGGCTTAATCTTTCGCCATATAGTATGAGCTAATTTCACTCCTACTTCAAAGAAGCAATAATAAGCTTTATCAAAGTATTCTTCACTAACGTCTAATTGATCGCCAACTTTGCAATTAGATAAAGGGATTGCATTTTCTGTACATACATTTATATATTGATTTGAAATAATGCCATCACAATGAACAAACAAATTCCTTCTTTCCGTAATTTCAATAAAGTTTTTCCATGCTAGTGTGTCAAAATCCCTAAGACTTTTCATGTTTAATCTATTTTCAAGCCATTTAAAATGTTCATTATGGCTTTCTCTCAACACTGATTCTATTTCTTTTTCAATTAAATATTCTTTAGCTGCATCCATACTATTAAATTTTAGTAGCTGTTTAAAGCTAAGTTGCTTATCTGAAGCATGAATAGTTTCTGGCTGAACAAAAAACATTGTTCTAATAAGTAAACTTAAATGAATATCAAATTCACTAACTAAAGAAATAATAAAATTTCTTTTTATCACTGGTGAAGATATGCTGTATTGAAGTGCTTTTTTACCTAATGCCTGAAAATCTACTAATTTCTCATAAGGCATTTGCAAAGAAATTTTTAGTTCTGTTTCAGTTTGTTCTTGGCTTAAAAATGGCGATGTAAAACCAATCAATTCTTTTTCTGCATTTTTCGCGTTTAATTCAATTATATTAGCAATTAACTGAAAGCTAAATTTTAAACTTTCAATTCGAGTAATAAATCTATTGATTACTTGTTGGAAATTACTATTCATCATCATTATCCACTTGATATAGATTTTTTCTACTAGCTCTCTCTTGTTGATATTGAATAATTATGTTTGCTATTCCTTTCTCTACTGGTTTAGTATCGCCACTACTCAATACTCCACAAGACAACATTCGATAAATCAAGCTATTCAAAGTCTCTTGGAAATTTTGACATTGAGTTTGTAATCGAAAAATATTTTCATCATTTAAATTACCTTGTGTCTCAGTATTTACTGAGTCAAGCTTTTCTGACAAAGCAGTAATTTCATGCCGAATTGCTTCATAATTGCTATGAGAGGATATTGCTAGTCTTGTTAGAGATTGAATATCATTTAATATTTGTTGATATGTTTCATTATCATTTCTATTAACTCGCTGGTGTAGCTGTTCCTCAAATTGAGAACTTCTAATTAAATTAAGCAGAATTGCTAAAACCATTGGTACAGTAGCATAGATTATTTTTTCACTAGCAATCGCTATGATAGAACCAGCTATAACAGCAAAAATTGATATATATTCTGCAATTTCGAGGAGTCGATGTTTATTCATACTTACTCCCCCCTAATAATGTTCATTTCTTCAGCCGTCAGCCCATATATATGAGCAACCCTATCATCAATTTCTGCTTCCCAATCCCCCACACCCTGACCTTTGGCATCAAGTATTTTTTTAACAAGTGAAACTATAATTTTGCCTTCATCTTTGGAAACATTGGGTATGGGAATTTGAAAAAGATTGTCTCTGAAAGCCTGTAAATATCCATTTTGTAAATCAGTACAAATTTGAGAAATAAACCACCAAGAGCTAGAAGAATTTAAAACAGCAACTACAAACTCATCGATACCAGAAACCATGTAAAGAGCATCATTATGAAAAAAACCTTGTTTGTCAAAAGCAAAAGTAGCTTTGTTCATAAATCGACCAAGGATAATTTTCGGTTCTTCAAACTCTTGCCAATATTTACAAGAGCGTAATTCCCAAAAATATTTACCTTGATCATCTCTGTTGATTAACCTTTCTCTAAAATAATTTAGAAAAGCATAAATAGCAGGATATGTTTTACCAAATATCTTCTCTGCTTCCTTTTCAGGCTTATCACTCCAAAGATGCTTTTTATTTTCTGATGACTCAATTTTAATTAAATATTGTTCAGCAAAATCCACACACCACCGCTTAACATCCCGCCCCCTCAAAAATGGTTTCAACACCTCAGCCGATGTTTCATGTTCAGCAATCAACCTATCCCGCGTCGCTCTATCTACAACAAACGCTTCATTTAAACCTGTCTTAATTCCGTAGTAAAACCTTCCATTCACATACTCACCCAACGGAGTACCTGCACTTCTTAACTTATCCAGCAACCGCAACACAGCAGGAGACTCTAACCGCCACCCATCAGATCCTAATTCCTTCTGAGGCATATAAAAACTTTGATTTTTATACACCAAGTTAAACTCATCAACAGACTTCCCAACTTCCCAATTCAGGACACGAGCTTGATGATTGTTTGGCTTACTCTTACTAACTAAAATAATGCTAGGGTATGCGATCGCTTCAAAGACGGGTGCATCCCCAAAATCAATCAACACTTGGACTTGTGACTTTTCCCCCAAGAATGAGCGCAGTTTTTCACCATACCCTGCACGGAAGTATTTGTTAGATGTAATGTAAGACAAATGACCACCAGACTTGAGCAGCCTAAACCCACGCTCATAGAAGTAAACAAAAAGGTCACATACCCCGGTGTAACACTCATATTCTGCTTGAAGGGCTGGTTTGAGTTCTTTAATCTGCTCTTGTCTCACATAAGGCGGATTACCAATTACAATGTCAAACCCACCCTGCTGCTGAAACACCTCATTAAAGTGCAGATGCCACTGAAAGAAGTTAAGCGATCGCATTCCCTTTTCTACTTCAGTAGCAAACTTATCCAACTCAGCCAACTTATCAGCAATCTGTTGACGTTCCTTTTCCTGAGCCTTGCTGACTTTGCCCTTCATCAGCTTAATTTTGTTTTCTAATTCCCTCTGCTTCCCTACCCCAAAGGAACGACGGTCAGCGATCGCAACTCGAAACACGTTCTTTTCAGCTTCTAAAATCCTCTCTCTGAGAACCTTTCGCTCCTGTGCATGAGCTTCAAAGTACTGGTGTTGCAAGTCTATTAAAGGTTGAATAGCTGTTTGTACAGGGGTGACATTCAGCATTGTCTGCTGGTCTTTGGTGGGGTCAGGAATTAACTGCTCACCTTGAATAGTAGAAATTAGCGAATCCCCACACATCAACTTGTAATCAAGATTAGGCAGTGGTTCCACATCATCAATATCAGGAATATCCACTACCAGCGATAACCACATCCGCAGCTTGGCAATCTCAACCGCTTCAGGCTTGATGTCCACACCATACAGATTATTAGCAATAATGTCCCGCTTCCATTGACTGATAGTAAGACTACCCCGCTCTACAGTCATACCTTCCCGATGAGCGATCGCTTGCTTCACTGACAAAATTACTTGCATCATCCCCATTGGGAATGCACCAGAACCCACAGCAGGGTCACAGATTTTCACGGATTCTAGAGCTTTTTTAAGCTTTTTCGCCTGTTCTTTAGTTAGCAGTTGGTTAATATCCTGTCCAGGTAGTTCAGGGTCATATTCTGTAAGTTTCTTGACTGCTTCCAAGTCCATATCTGTCTGGTCTGCTAGGTAGCGACTTAGGGATTCCACACACATAAACTGGACTATTCCGCGTGGAGTGTAGAAAGTACCACTTTGTCCTCTTTCTTCAGATGCCAGCATATTCTCAAACACCTTACCAAGCATCTCAGGGTCAACTGCTGCATCTTCATCACCCTGAATGTTTTCTGATACGGTGAAGTTATAGCTGTTAAAGAACCTGAGAATAAGCTGCTACGCATCTAAATTTAATAAACAGCATTGCCTTTATTTTTAATCTTGCGCTCCCATTTAATAATAAGGCCTCCTTCATTTAACAATTTATTTAACAAATCTTCTAGCTGTGATACTGACTCAAACAATCTATGAGCTATATATTCTTTTGCTGAATGCCAAACCAATTCTATTAAATTATAATCTGGGCTATAAGGTGGTAGAAATTCCAGGATAATATTTGGCATTTCCTCTTTGATATAAGCTAAAATATCTTTTCTTTTATGAAAGCTAGCATTGTCTAGAATAATCACTATTTTTGCCGAACAATCATTGAAGTTATCAATTAGATTACCTTGCTCTACCCATTCCTGTAAGAGAAAGTTGTTCAAAGATTTAAGCTGCTCATAAAATACATCTGCATTTCCCTTTTTTATCACAAAATTAATTCTCTTTTTGTCGTGATAACGTAACCCTCCCATAATATTTACTCTTCCTCTTCTCCTTTGCCCTGTGATTTTTCTTCTTGTACCTTTTTTACCCCAATTTTTTCTTCTTATTACTCTTAAACTGAATCCGCTTTCATCCCAAAACCATACCTGCAAACGCTCTGGTGCAACATTTGTTATTCTTAAATATTCTGATAATTTTTCTTTAAATGCCTTACGTATTTCAGGATTCTGTTTATCCTCTAGGCTATACTTTGCCCAAAGGTAAACGTACTTTTTTCGCTCTAATATTCTCCTAACTTGAGAGCCACTTAATTTAATTCCTGTTTCCTCTTCCATATAAGTTGCCAGTCTTGCTGCTGTCCATCGACCAAATTCATATCCATATTCTACTGGGTCTTTTTCAATTATTTTTAATAGCAATTCTTCATATTCTTTGGTAACTTTACGGAAATTACCTTCTCTTCTTCCATCTAAAAAACTTTCTAGATTATCTGGGTCTCCGTGAACAGCCCAATATGCTACTGTTGGATATGCAATATCTAAAAACTTACTAATCTCGTGATAGGTTTTTCCATCATTCATTAATAATAAAATCAGAATCTTTTCTCTTACGTAGGGATTTTCATGCTCTTTTAGCGTTTTTAATAGCCGTTCCTTTTGCTGTTCGGAAAGATGATTTTTTGCTGGCATAGGTGGCTGATATAAGATTAATTCCTTAATCTCATATTATACAATCAAGATGCGTAACAGCTTACCTTTATCGCCACTGGGGTCAAAAACAGAATTAGGTAATTCGATTTGAGGGGGTGTTTCCACGCCAGCTGCATCAATAACGCCTGAACCATAATCCCGGTCAAACAGTCCACCATTGAGATAAGGAATTTTACCCCAAGGGGAATCCATATTTGGGCGCTGTTTGTTAAGCATTTCAAAAAACAACGGCTCTAGCACCTGATTATAGAAATCGGTATCTTCTAGGTCTGAGCGTAGTTTGTTGTACTGAGTCTTTAGAAAATTGCGATCGCCTGCCAAAAACTCCTTTTTCTGTAAAAAGTAGAGGAACATGATTCGCCCCAGGAGTCGTTGAGAGAATTGGTGTAGCCGATTTGAGTCATTGAAATAGGAATGCTGATTGTTAGTTTTAATAACCCGTTGCAGTTCCTCAAAGATTTCTCGATAACCCCGATAGAACTCTTTAGTCAGCTTCTCTACATCAAAAGCTTCACACTGCACCTTATACAGTTCTTGGGGAGAAAGGTTTCGAGCAGCGATCGCATCTAGGCGGTCACGGTCATAGTTGGTGGGATTAGCCCTATCAATTAGTAACTTGCGAATGCTAACTTTTAAATTCAGGTCAGCATCAAAGGTTTTGCGGGGATTGACCAACATCAATTGGTCATAATTTTTTGTACCTAACAGCAGAAAATTAGAGGGTCGTCTACAAAGACTTTGAGCCAGCGATCGCATTCTGTTGCTGGCGACACTATTCGAGAGCCATTCGTTTTCTTGAAGCTGAAACAGCAAAACTTGCAGCGATTCATTACCATGCTGATGATCGGCAATCATGTATGCGTTCCAAATAGCTTCTGCACTCCGAGTAGGTAGCTCTAAGTCATCAATAGCTAATTGTTGAGCAGAAGCGTTATAGCCAATTTTTTGAAATAAAGATGCTACGTTTTGTGGGCTATCTATATGCCTGACATCATCAAGTTGTAGTAATCGCTGCGCCATTTTAATATTCTATTAACTCAAAATTTGTTTATTTAAAACCCTTGCGGTGTATCGACTTTAATTAATCTTGGATTGGCAGGTTAAGTCTGCAAATCCTCTATGAAAATTGCGACACCAAACAACCCATTGCAAATATCGCCATATCAAAATTAAGCAAGCAATACTACTTACCTAAACAAATCTGCTTACTTGTTACTCAAAACTAATTTGATTGATATTTCGCTAACAGTTTCTGCCCTTGTTCACCCATCTCTTGTAGAAGTTTTTCAATCCTCTGCATAGCCATCGGTGATAATTTAGAGCGTTTATTTTCCCAACGATTAACTGTGGAATAAGTAACACCTAAATGTGTTGCAAACTGTTCTTGGGTTAAACCCGTTACAGTGCGAAGTTCATGGATAAGCTGTCCCAGTTTTGGTTGTTCGATTACCAAAGGCTTTTTGATCGTCATTAGCTCAAAACCCACTACTTGAGTAGCAAATAATGTGTGATTTGCTATATCGTAGTTAGCCTCATACTGGATTGTAACCCGCTAATATACTGTTATTTATTTACTGTAGCTTTAATGTCTCTATGTAATAAACGCAACTTGTACTTAAGTATGCTTGGTGAGAACTGGTTTAATGTACAATTGCTCCCAAAGTGCCATTGACGGCCCGTAAATAGTCAGATGGGGATAGCAGAAGCAACATACCTCGCATTCCACCAGAAACACTAATTACTAATTTCGTTACATTAATTATTGCTACGTAAAGCTCGAAGATGTAAAACAGTTGCCCAAGCTCCATGTAATTGGTTTGCAGGTAATTCCTGTACAACCCTAAATAATCCTATTGCACTTGTATTTGCAAAGCCTGGCCAAGCAAATGAGATTTTTGTAAATAAGCTGTTTAAAGAATGGCTTGTTGCATATGGATCATTAGCCCTGATCGCAAGCTTCAAGATAGTTTCAAGAATTTGATCAGCAATTTTATCGTCTACCCGTTCTATTTGTTCCTGAGAGTTGATTAGTCCAGCGATCACGACTAATGTTTGTTCCAACTTGAATCTAAGATTTTCATCCGAAGTATGTGATACATGATCAGCAGCAACACTCAAAGCAAAAATTGCAGTAAATGGTTCTGCTCGATAAAGTTCAAGAATATCAATACTTCTTACTAGAATACTAAATTTATCTACCAGATCGTTATAAATTGGTCGGTCTCCAATTACTGCAATAATTGACAACCATTGATCTCTAGCAAGTGGTTCATTTACTAAAGCATCAATTGCATTTTCCACTACTGCTTTAAGTTGCTCAGACGAAACTTGATGTCCTAATTCTGTCCCAAGTAATAAACCTATATATTTACTGCGATCTCCACCAAGTAAAGCTCCCAGGTTATCTTGAGCAAGAGCTGAATCATCATGCCATAGGATTGGATCAAGGAACTGCTTATCTTCAATAGTTCTAACTGCAAAATTGACCATCTTTTCAGTGATTCCTATAGCCTTGAAAATTACTGGGTCTTGCTCTGCCAATATTGCAGCGAGTCCGTGGGCGACTAAAGTTATCCTGTTAAGTCGTCGAGGGTGAAGTACATCATTCCAAAATACAGGATTACGATTAATGATATCAGCACTAATTGCTCTACTTTGAGCATGGTTTTTCAATCTCTGAACGAACTCATCCACAGTAACTGTAGGATTATACAAGAGATTATATAGTTTGCTTGTATGTGCCCAAATTATGGACAAGCGAATAGATGGAAGCCAATCTTTTGTCTCATGCCAATGACTGAATTCGTTATTTACTAGGTCAAGAAGTACTCTGAATAACCTGAATTGAAGTTCACCCGCTTCACTAAAAATTTCATCGATAAGAGACTTAACTTTCTTAGTATTGTTAGATGAAAGCAGTGCTAAATCAATTAAATGGA
The DNA here is from genome assembly GCF_013393905.1 of Nostoc sp. C052. GTDB lineage: Bacteria > Cyanobacteriota > Cyanobacteriia > Cyanobacteriales > Nostocaceae > Nostoc. The sequence goes on along the minus strand of NZ_CP040273.1, from coordinate 212,066 downwards.
GTTTACATAATGGAGAAGTCAATCGCAATGTTAGTCTTTCTAGGAGAGCCTTTCTCTCACTTAATTGCATCTGACTAAATGCTTCTATTACTGGTTTAGGTAGTTTGACTGGAATACAAGAAAGGCGTTCTAAGCAGATTTCAAGCCCCTCAGTTACCAAAAGCGATTCTGCGGCATTGATTAGTTTCTCGTGAAAACTCAAGCTTTCTTCTACACAGTGTTCAAGATGGAAATATCGTAATAGCCCAGCACCTGATGGAGGAATTAACTCATCTATTGTGAAAGTCTGCTCTTGATATAACTTCTGTTCAAACAATAAGTAGAAAACTGCTGCCGATTGATTACGCCATACATTTGCTTGGTCAATACGTCTGCGGAAGTCTGTGGTGGATAGAATTTCGCCAATCACCTTTTCAAATCTAGAATTATCACAGTCAAACCAGAAATGATGCGATCGCAGAACTTGTTCCCGTACATTAGGATTATCTGATGCCAGAAGCATTACATCGTCTTGCCACACATAATTTATTGAGTCTGCTTCATTGATAAAGCGGAGTTGGATGGAAGAATTACTCTGAACTGCCTGAATTTTAAAAGCTGTTTGTGGCTGTAATGCTGTAATTATAGTATCTTGGTCATTAATCGCTGTTGCGATAGCTGGTAAAAATTCTAATGCCGGAAATACGAGAGGGGTGGACGAATCTGGCAATGTGAGATTGATAGATTCAACCATTTGAATCTGAAGATAAGCCATCAATTCAGGATCGGTGTTTAGTTCATCCTTTAGCACTTCTGGAAGATCCCGGTAAAACTGCTGCAACATTCTTTGGTTAAAGTTTTGCAGTGATTCGTCCCTTTCTTGCTCTCGCCCCAGATAAAGAATAATGTTCTTGATTAATTGCGCCACAGAAGTACTCAACTCTGGGTTGGCTCTAAAACGTCTCTTTATTATTCGTTGCTCAAGCCACTCAAAATACTGCTGACGGCGATTGGGAGTTTCATGGATATCGTTAATTTCAATTTCCCAAAATTTAAGACCTTGAAAGTACAGAGTGCTAATGTCTTGGCTAATAAAATCAAGCCCATCATTATTTAGATCAACATTGGGCAATAGATGTCGAACACCAAAAATACCAGTATATAAATTTTCTAAAATCCAATCAGAGTAAGCAATAGCTATTTCTTCTGAAAAATTGGTATCTACCCAAATTTCGCCGATTGAATCTTGTGTTGCGCGTAAGCACTCAAAGACAAACATCATTTCACCGTCAGGACTAGGTGAGCCTTCAGGTAGCGGAGGACGCTGAAGTCTGTGCAAATCTAATAAACAAGAGGCGACGTAGCGACGAATGACTGTTAGTTCTTCCGTTTCCCGAATTCTTCCATTCTCTATTTGTGCTTGCTTCAAATGATAAATAATTTCTTTACTGTTGATGGCAATGTACCGAATGTTACTAGTACGGAGTTGTAAAATTTTCTTGTAGTAACTTGTTTCATTTAGATCCCCTTTTACCCGTAATGCCTCCAAAATATCTAACACACCAATGATTGGCACAATGTTATCTCGATTCGGGTATTTGCTGAAGAAGCGATCGTCAATCCAAATAACATCTTCTGGCTGAGGCGTATATCTAAATAAGTCGTATACTGTTAATCCATTCTCTTTCCATGAATGCAGCAACTCAAGCTCTTGTTCGGAGTCAGGATTTGCAACTGCGATCACTTCATATTTTCCTTGCTCTAATCCAGTTGAAACACGCTGAATAAGCCCTCTCTGCCATCTTATAACTTCAGATGAATGCTCATAGGCATTGATTGCTGCCTGTCCTTCACGAATACAGTCATGTGTTACAAAAACTCGAAAATGGCGACAGACTCTTGCCAGTAAATCTGACCCAGCTAAGAGATTAGCTAACTCAGAGTTAACAAATATGAAGTCATTCCGTGCTGGTAACTTTGGTGGCAAATCTTGATACCTTTGATCCCCCAGATCATTCAATGCTGTTTCATATGAGTTACTGGATAAAATACCTTCTTGTTTCAACACTTCGACCAACGCACGACAGTTGATCATTCGTTGCTGATCTGCTTCATCAAGCGTAACGGGCTGTTTTACATCGTTGTTATCTAGTCGTGCTAACGGCAAGAACTCAACCACAAAACCGTTTTCTGCACGAGCTTGCTCCAGCAAAATAGTTGATTGTTCACCCAATTGTTCGATTAATTCATTAAATTCTGGTGTTGGAGACTGAGATAGTTCTCGTAATTGTCCTGATTGATACAGTCGTATGATTTCGCGGTGATTTGCTAGCCGAGAAGGTTGATGCTGTAGGAAGTACTCACACTCTTGCAAAAGAGCAATTGGTAGTGTTGCAGAAATCCGAATTGGACTAAATCGTCGTTCCACTACATTCAAAATACCAAGGTGAGCAGCTAGCAAAAAGGCTGATATGTCTAGGTGCAGTCGCCATTGATTGCTGGAGTCTGCAAATTCTTCTGGAAAGGGACGGGCCCCATAGCGTATCAATACTGCTGGCTGAATATGGGGATTAGGTTTGTTAGCATTTTCATTGAGAAGAACTCGGAAAATGCTAGTGAGTGCCAATCTACGCGCTTGGGCAATTAAATGGATCGGAGCTTCAGCATTGTCATATTTGCGATTCATTGAAGCCGCATTTTCTGCCCATTCTCTTTGTAGTTCAAGAAGTTCATGCACTTCTACAGCATGAAATGGGCCTTCTCCGCTTATAGCAAGAATCCTTGCCCGTTGTGCAAAAGGTTGGATTTCACGATCTAATCCCAAGTTGTATCCTAATGTAATCACTTCCCCTAAAATTTCGGGTTCAATTGTTGCAGTAATTGCCTGCTGCCATAACTGACGTGACAATTCAGGATCTTCTGATAATAACCACCTTGCTACTTGCAACAGGGCATTTGGGTGAACATTTTCATGCCTTAATAGTCGGGAAGCTGTAATCGCTACTCCTCGAAGATTTCCTTGATCTCGCTGAAGTCCTATCAAGGTTACTAAGTTTTCAACCGTCTCTTGCGATCGCACTAAATCCTCTGCCTCAGCGACAGCTTGTGAAATCAACCCTAGTTTGGCTTGACAATAGGCTCTGAAGCGACGCAAATATGGAGGTAAGTTCCCACCAGGGAAAAGCCGTTGATGCTTATTTAAAAGTTGAAAGCATTGCTCATAGCGACCAGCCTGTGAAGCAGATTGTGCTGCCAGACCCAGAGCATCTGCTGTTCCTACTGTGTTTACTAAATCATCTGCCTTATCAGCTACATAAGCCCAGTTTTGTAAACTAGCTTGCAACTGACAAGATTCCCATAAATATTGACCATTACGGCTTTCCTGCCAGCTTTTATCTAGATATTCAGCAAATCCCTGCCATTCACCGCTCATCCGCGCTTTTTCTCTACGGATACCTTCTTGAATACTGCGACGAAAACTGAGATTGCTACAGCTTTCGGCTTCTTGAAACGCAGTATCAAACTCTCCATTTATTGCTAAAGCTTGAATATGCCAAAAAAGCCATAATTCTTTGTTTCCAGTTTGCTCAAATTTCTCTCTGTTACGATTTAGTAACTCTAAGGCTTGCTTAGTAATCCCAAAATAAATATATATTCCAAACAGAGCTGCAATACGCTCAATATCGTTGCCTGACTTTTCCACAAATACTTCCAATACTTGCTGACTGGCAACTAAATCAATTTCATAATTGCGAACAGTTCCCCAAACAATTGCTTGTGGATTAGTTGGATCTTCAGCAAGAAGGGTACGGCATAAGTCTTGAGCTTCTGACTGACGGTCTAGGTCGTTAGCTAAACAAGCTAAATACCACACTTGCCAATACTGGCGTTCTTTCTCTCCTCGCTCAGTTTGAGATGCCAAGTGGTTAAACTTATCTGCTGCCATGCGTAGACGTTTTAAACTTTCGTCGTCTCGCTTAATTAATGACCACTCAACAGGCTGAGGGTAGTTGATTAAACGCTTAGGGACAGCAGGAGAGAGTACACTGTAGTAATTGATCGTAGCCTCAGATATCTGAATCTTTTCCCAATTTGGTTTTTCATAACAAGCTTGCTGAATCTTTACTTGAGCAGCAGTAATATCCCCTATGTCTAAAAATGCTAAAGCGTGTATGCGGTTAGTTTCTGCATCCGGTTCCAAAGCAGGAGGAAGGTTTTCCAGCATTGTAATAACCTCATCTGTGCGTTGTATTTCTAGCAACAACCCAAGTTTGAGATTAAAAATGTCTATACTGGAGGTGCTATCAATCTGCTTCAATGCAGCTTTTGCACCCTTTGCGTGATAAATAATCAAACTTTGTAAAAGAGAATTATCTCCTTCTGGATCAAGGCTGCGTGCCTCTACCGCTAATGTTTTAGCTTTCTCAATATTCTGCTCTACGCTGAGAAAATACCCTGACATGGACTGTAAAATCTGTGCCTGCAAGGGTTTATCGAAGACATCCCAATTTTCATCGCCTCGAAGGGCTTCAAGGCAGGCGTAGGCTCGTTGTAAATGTCCTTGCCGATAAAGTTCGCGGTACTCTTCTAGTTGTTTGGCTTTTGTCTTAGATAAATCAGAAGATAGACGCTCAAGTTTTGAACTAATAACCCCAAACGTTAACTCTGTAGCTCTAGAGTTCTCAGCAAATTGAGGGTATGGTTGAGGTACGCGACCACAAATTTTTTCTACCCACTCCTGCGATCGCAGGTAACGAAGAACAATTTCAGGGTGAGGTGCTAACTTTTGGCGTATTGTGCTTGCTGACCAAACCTCGTACTGAATGTTAAAACAGGCAAAGCGCTGCTTTTCAATCTCAATTTGTTTTTGTCGCTGAGTTTGACTGAGATCGCAGCCAACAAATAGAATAAATCGCCGAACTTTTTTGTTTACCCAGTAGTCGATGTATTGAAAAAATTCATCTGACGCATCAATAATTTTCCGAGGTGGAAAATCTTTATAACATTTACACTGTCCCACTTCAGTGTAAATTCCATCATCACAATGTGCTAAAAGGTCAATTCCATCTTGCTGTTGTCCTCGTGTGCCATAAACATCACAAGTAGCGATTCTAGATTGTTCTGAGAGCAGATCACAGCACAAGTCCTGAAAGGCGTACTCATCAAGCTCATAAAAGTTGGGAGGCAAGTTTGGATTAACTCTAGGGGAAACCATTGCTGCTCAAGCTTTATATACTTTCAAATATAGGTTTTTTATTTTACAGCCTACTACCGTAACACAAAAATTTTAGATCCTAAGAAATAATCAAATACCCAAATCTTAAACCCCATTACCCCTCTTCTGTCACTCTCCAAAAACATTTGTCATTTCTGACTTCCAGAGCTTTTGTACAGGAAGCGATCGCCAAATTTTTTCCTAATAACAAATATAAGACCAATTTTTTCTAATAATATAACTTGTATTGATTGCCTTATGGGGCTTCTAGCAATCACTTTCCCAGAAAGTGACAGAAGAGGGGTAAGTGCAGGTTAATTTTTTCTAGTTACACATTCTTTTTCAATAAAACTCAACAGCTTCTCCTCTACCACAGTCAAATACGGTCGCTTCAGTTCCCCCAAGTGCTTCAGCACAGCACGAGCAGCCTCTTCTAAGTTCTCGTTTTCCCGTAGCCTACTGATGCGATCGCTGTTAGAGAAATGCCAGTTATCTACATCTTCTGAGATTCTATTGAGTTTTGTTAATTTCTAGCCAGTTGTAGAGTGGGAACTGAACTCTGTTGAGGGCTGTATGAATCATGTAGAGGGGTTCTACAGCACTCAACTAAACAACTGGCTCCGGTTGGATGTCAAGAAGCGGGAAGTTTTATCTTTTCCCTCGTACAACTTCTTCACTGTCCCGTTGTGTTGCTAACTCCATTAGACTTGTCCGAAAACTCCAAAGCCAGACTGTTCAAAGCTTTGAGGCAAAACTTTGATATCTTCGTAAAAACGTAGCGATAAGGCTTTGAGATAGTTAGTGATAGTTTAGAGGCATAAAATTAACTCCTAACTTTTTAGACTTTATGAATGTTCTTAACAGCTAAGTTGGTAAAATTAAGCTACCGATTCTAAGCCTAACTAAACCACAAACTGTTAAGATAATTTGCTCATAAGTCTCAAGTTTCAATCGAAATCTCTGTGAGGCAATCCGAAATATTTTAAGCAGACGAATTAAATGCTCGATAAATATGCGATTACTAGACAAAGCCTTGTTTTCATCTTTTTGCTGTTGACTTAATTCTCGTTTTGGTTTTTTCTTATGAGGAGTTGTAATGTTTTTGCCTCCTTGAAAGCCTTTATCGCCCGCAAAAGGTTGCGAGTTATCAAATTTTTCTTGAGACTTACGGAATAAGTTTATATCTGCTGTTGGCCCAGGAGATCCAACCTCTACCTCCACAATATCCTTACCTTCTGGTATTCCAAACATTAAACTTTTTAATGTATGTTGCCTCTTCTTCCCAGAAAAATATTTTTGTTGTTCTTTTTGGTCAGAATCCCTATATATTGGCTGTTCTAGGCTATCTACTAATAGCCTAAAATTGGTTAATACTTCCTGAACAAAGAGTAAGTCGCTTTCATTATTTGAGACTTGCTCTAATAAACTTGAGGGTAAGATATCTCGCAGTATTGGTATCCAATAATGAAAAGTGTCGTTAGCTTCTGTCTTAGAAACGCCAAACATCATTCCTAATACTTGAAATGTTGGCATCTGTCTTAGATAAAATAAGCATAAACAGACTTGCTCACTTATTGACAACTTAGTTGGGCGACCTCCTCCAGACGCATTGATTCTAATTTTTTGTTTCTCCTGTTTCACTTTGATGTCTTGGTGTCGCTTTTCGGCACATCTTAACAGTGATTGCAGTTGTTCGTAACTAATTCCTAAAATTTGTTTTGTCCGGTGTGCATATTTCTCGATATAATCGAAAACCATAACTAATTCTTAAAAATGGTATACGCTCAATTTAACGTTTTACCATTTTTATTTTTCTAAGTTAATATTTCGGACAAGTCTATTGAAACTGCAACCCAAACACATTGGATGCCAATTTGCCGAAATTATTTGTTTAGGGTATTATCTCTCCCCCATATTCAGACTCTAGTACATTTAACAATTTTTCTTCTACAACGGTTAAATAAGCACGATTCACCTTCCCCAGCATCTCCAAAAACTTCTGCACCGACTCCTCCAGCGCACTCGAATACACCCGACTGATACGATCGCAAATCACCCGCATCTGCTCACACTCCTGGGGCAGGTAATTGTAAGATTTGAGGTGCTGCAACCCAACGGCGTACTCTCCATCCCAGAGCTTTACAGTGCAGCTAAAATCATTTACCTGCCTTACGATGCACCAGCCGCCGCCCTTGCCCCTGAGTTCAGAATTATCTTTGGCTAAGATTTGGCAGACTTTGCATAACTGGTAGGTGTTTCCTTCTAAGAGACACAGAACGATTATACAGTCGTTTCAGCAAGCTACAATTGTCACTAAAGCTTAAAAATCAACAAATAATTGCATGATTTTTGATGTTTCTTCATTGCAGATTGAAAACTTAGATAGCAAACAGCTTGTTGAGCTATTGAAAAAATTACTACACGCCGAAGCTCAACATTCGGGTATAAGTTTACGAGGAATTTCAGTACCCCTTCAGATTAATGTCCCTGATGGAGGAGAAGATGCAAGAATTTCCTGGACTGGAGGTTTTGAACAAACAGATTATCTACCTTCTAGGTTTTGCATATTTCAGGCTAAAGCTACTGATCCAAAAAAAGCAGGTTGGAAGAAAGAGGTTTGGACAAAAGATAGTAAGAAAACAGGAGCCATACCAAAGCTAAATGAAGCAGTTGCAAAGGTTATTACCGAAAATGGCTCTTACATTGGTTTTACTAATGCTGTGTTGATTGGCTCTAAGTACGATGAACGAATTGACGGAATCAAGCAAGGTATTCGAGAAGCAGGATCTGATCCTGATCAATTGAAAGCTGTTGACATTTATGATGCAAATAAGATAGCTGATTGGGTATCACAACATCCTGCGATCGCCCTCTGGCTTAATGAAAAGCACTCTGGGCTTGGTTTAAAAGGGTTTCAAACATTTGAAACATGGGGACGCAAGGCTGAAATTATATCAATTTCTCAAGTTGAAGACAAAGCTAGCCGTTTTTCCCTTGGAGATAAAAGTAAAGTTAATAACTCCTTGATTTTCAACAAAGTAAAGGAACGGATTGCAGATTTCCTAACTGATTCTCAAAAATCGATCAGAGTTATTGGCTCATCAGGTGTAGGAAAAACTCGATTTGTATATGAAGTAGTAAGGGATGAAACTACAATAGCAAAGATTGTATTAACAACATCTACAATTTATTGTGATTTTAGGGACATTGGTAGTCAAATTTTTCAAATAGCTCAGAGTATTTCTGAATCTAAAAACTCTACCCTGATGATTGTAGATGAGTGTCCACGCGATACTGCTGTTAAAATTTGTGAAATTGTCACAAGGGAAGGTAGCAAACTTAAAGTTATTACAATTGGCAATGATAACCAACCTATTGAAGAAGATAACTGCCTCAATATTTCTGTTACTCCTGCTGATGATGATCTTATTGAAGGCATTATTCGACAAAGATACCCTAATGCCGATTATTCAGATGTTAACTTTATTAAAAATATAAGTGCTGGTTATCCACGTATTGCAGTATTAGCTACGAATAATTATTCAGAGGGATTACCAATTCTCAAGTCTCTTGAAGATGTTGTAGAACGCATTCTGTCAGGTTGTTACATAAATAGACCAGAACAAGTTCGAGCAATTGAGTGTCTTGCATTATTCAAACAATTAGGTGCAGATGGAAATGTCAATGATGAGATTGATTTTGTTGCTGAAAATTTAGCCAGGCAAACTGGTGATGAAATGTATGAACATTTAGCTTTCGCGGCAAAACAAAATCTTATAGATTACCGTAATCCCTATTTTGCACTTAAACTCCAGCCAATAGTAGCATTTTTGGGAACAAGGCGATTAGATTTACTCCGAGTAAAAACCATCATTAATTTTATAGAAAACGCTTCTCCATCACTACGTAAATCTTTTTTAGGACAATGGTGCTATTTTGGTGATTCAAAAACAGCTGCTACAGTCGCTCAACAGCTTTTAGCAAGAGATGCTTGGTGCGGTTCGTTAGAGAAATTGAAAACAGATATTGGCTCTCAGTGTTTAAATGCCATAGTGCATATCGAACCTGATAGTGTAGCTGATACTATCAGTTATTTATATAAAGACTTGTCTATAGATAATTTAAAGGAAGCAGTAACCTACAAGCAAGAATTTGTACAAGTTTTGTCAATATTGGTTTCTCGTAGAAGTTCGTTTTACATAGCTGGGCTAATGCTCATGCAATTTGCTGCATTTGAAAATCAATCTTCTTCAAGTAAGGTATATAGCCGATTCAAACAGCTTTTTCAATTATATTTAAGTGGAACAGAAGCTGAACCATCTGAAAGATTTGCAGTACTTGATCGAGGAATATCATCTGGCGATGAAAGAATTATTTTAGTCTGTATTGAAGTATTGGAAAATACTCTTAAGCAAGATTATTTCTCCGGTTTAAGCATTTATAATCAAATTGGTAATCAACCTCCTCTTAAAGATTGGATACCAAAAATTTGGGCTGAAGTTTTTGATTTTAATAAAGAAGGTCTTCAAAGACTGTACTATATAAGTTACCAATATAAGCAATTTGCTAACAAATGCGAAAAGATTATTGCTAACTCAATCCGTTCACTCTTGTGTGAGTATCTTTTTGATGACATTGAAAAGATTCTAATTAAAAGAACAAAGGAGAAGGGAGTTTGGTTTGAGGCTATTAAAGGAGTTGGCGATTGGCTATATTTTGATCGAAAAGAGGCATCAGAAGAGTTTTCTGCAAAAGTTAGAAAGCTTTATAACAAACTTATGCCAACCGAGCCAATACAGAAGGCACTTCTCTACACGAAATTTTGGACAGCAGATATTAACGATCCTGACTTAAACTACGATAAAGATAATATATACACTCAAGATTTTGAATATTCAACCAGAAAAGCCAAGGAAATTGCTGCTGAAATTGCAGAAGACGAACAGCTTACATATAGAGCTATTCAAGTAATGGTTAGAGAAGAATTAAATAATGTGTTTCCCTTTACTGATGAGTTAGCTATGAAATTGGAAGATCCCGTAAAAGCTTTTCAATTTGCAGTAAACGAATTTGAGTCATCTAGTGATCGAAGGGGGATACAATTTATCCGTGGATTAATTGTAGGTATTGATAAAAAGGATACTCAAGCTTCAAACGAGTGCATTCAGATTGCTTTAAAATCAGATGCTCTCAAGGATCAGATGGTAAATATATACACTGCAATTAACATTTCTGTTGAGAGATTAAATAAAATTGTTCAGAGTGTAAAACAGGGAAATATACCTGTAACAAGTTGTGTGTATTTGTCCTATGTACAAGGATTACAAAACCTCAGTGTTAAAGAAATTCTTCCTTTGATTGATGAACTAGCTTTTAATTACGGAGCAGAAGGTGTATGGACATCTCTTGAAATTATTTCCATGTACCAACACAATAGAGAGAATCTCGATCAAGAACTTGCTAAACGGATTAAAGAAATAATCACTTCACAAGAAATTCTTGAAAAAACAAAGGCAACTAGAAGAGATGGTAATTTGTTTGAGCGGCTTCTTCTCTTAGTAAAAAACCATTATGGGATTGGGGATGAATTTGCAATTGGTTTAAGTAATCAAGTTATAAGGCTGTGCCAAGTTGAAGACTACCAAATTTTTGCGGCATTAAATGACTATTGCCGAAATATCATTAGATTCTTAGTTAAGGAAAAACCAAGTTTAATCTGGGAAGCTTTATCACGTTTATTTGAAATTGCGACTCCATCAGAAATCCATTTTTTAAAAGCTCTTATTGAGCCTTCACAACACTTATTTGATGGAGAATCTCACAATAAAGAAGGTATACTATTCGGTGTTTCGGATAATGAATGTAAAAGATGGGCTAAAGTTAACCCAGAAATACGTGTACCGTTCTTATGTATTTTTTATCCTATAATTGATACAGATAAAATGGGTAATAATAGATGGCATCCTGCTTTGGAAAGCTTATCTTATGAATTTGGTGTTTTTGAATCCTTTCGTCTTGCCTTATCACGTCGCATATATCCTAGTTCATGGTCAGGGTCTATAATCCCATACTTTGAAGCTTATTTAATACCTCTGAAAAAATGGTTTACACATTCAGTACCAGAAATGTCTTTTTGGGCAAGGGATACACATCGTTCGCTAGAAAGACGAATAGCTAGCGAACATAATAGGGAAAAACAAAATATAGGATCGCTCTTTTTTCCGCACTAAAGTAAAAGCAATAAGTTGCAATTAAAATTTTAATAAATGACAACGACTGAGTTTGAGATCGTCTTATTAAATTTATAAACACTGTAATATAAAAACATCAAATCGAAATTTCCAAATTTTTTCAAAGGATTCTCTTCCCGTTTATTCAGACTCTAAAACACTCAACACTTTTTCTTGCAAATTCGTCAAATAAGCAAGACAATCACTTTGTCCCATCTACCTTAATTCCTAGACCTCAAAATTAGTAATAGTAATTATTGGTGAACGTGGATATTGTGACTTGAAGAAGATTCTGAACAGGTTGTACAACTTTACCTTTCAAAAACAGATGTCCAACTTTACCTTCCGAAAATGTCCAAAAAATAAAATCAAGGAAAAATAAGGGTTTCAGGTGACGTTTTTCGGGTTGACGATTGCTCATAGGCGATCGCCCATTGGCAGTAAATTTAGAACAGGGAGATTTGAAAGGTTGACCAAAAGCTGATTTCACTAAAACTGACTTCTGTTATTATGTCCATTTTCTTCTTCCACTTTATGTATCATGTTCATTTTCTTTTTCCAAACTTATGATCGCTTGATTAATGCCTTAACAAATTTATAAGTAGTCCAGCTTACAACTTGTCCAAATTCTCCTTCCAAAAGCTGTCCAAAATCTTCTTAAAGTCACAGATATACTTGCTGGAAGATATCATCCTCAGAATTTACGGACGATTTTGATTCACCTGATGCAGAACAATGCTCTACCTACTTTGTAAAGTTTTATTTTGAAATTATTTTATTCATAATATTCAGAAAGTAAAAAAACAAGAATAAATTACTATATTGGGGGATTCAAGTTGATTAATTCTAAAGCCTGGTTTAGATTTGAGAATTGAGTTCCTCGAAGCTTTTGAGTGTTATTATCACGGCTATAAAGTACAGCTTTAAAGTTATCTCTGTCTTTGCAATTAGCAATTTCTGATAAATGATTGATATAATCTTTAAATTCAGTATATGAAACACCAACTTCATCTAAAAGAAATTTTTCAATAAATCTCTCATGAAAAGTTGGATAATGTTTCATTAATAAATTTTTAACTACCCTTGGTAAATCACCAAATTGTTTACACACTTCATCAATATAAGGAATAATATTTATACTAATATTAACATCCCCTTTAACATCTTTTTCTCTTTCTCTCCATGCAGCAAAATGACACTTTCGAGAAAGCGTGGCTATTTCGTCATTCAAAGTAAAGCAAAGACTCTCTCTAAGAGGCTTCCTTAATTCATCTTTCAAATTTCTTTTAGATTCTTTAAATTCAATAAGTATGTTTTTTGATCTTGTCCCAGCAAAAAAGTCAGCAAACTTTTTGTCTTGTTTCCCAGCAAAGTTCCCAAATAAAAAAATAGCATTATGCCCCCATTTTTTTTGAATTTCATCTTGAAGGGCATTAGAAAAAAATTGAGTAACCTGAGCTTCACCTATTGTATCCAATTTTTACCTCTAAAATATTCCACTATATTCAGACTCCAAAACACTCAACAATTTCTCCTCTACAGCAGTTAACCAAGGTCGATTTAGTTTTCCCAATAATTGCAACAAGCTTCTGGCTGTCTCCTCCAATGAATCGAAATATATCTTGGCAATGCGATCGCAAATCACCCCCATCTGCTCACACTCGGTAGGCAAGTAATCGTAAGATTTCAAGTACTGCAACCCAACTGTATATTCCCCATCCCAGGTTTTGACGGTGCAGCTAAATTCACCCACATGGTTAACGATACCCCAGCAGCCACCTTTACCTCTCAGTTCCGGGTCGTCTTTAGCAAGAATTTGGCAGACTTCGCCAATTTGGTAAGTGTTGGGTACTTGGGTACGCTCCATTATACGCTGCACAACATCTTTCACAATTCTACCAGTTGGCACTTTCCCGCCAGCAACTTCTACCGCCCGTTGCCACACTTCTTGCTGTTCTTCGGGTTTGAGCTTTGTCATTGGTCGAACTTGCCCCTCGCTGGTAGGCAAGATTTGTCGTTGATCGGAGTGGACTGTAGAAAGATCATCTTCAATTTGATTTTGTGTCCAATTTGGACACATTTTGATTAAATTATCTACAACTCCAGCAGCCTCAATTAATCTGTAAGGATGACGACGCTCAAACCCAAACCTGTCCTTGCAATACTCTTCAAACGTTGAATGCGTCGAACGGTAAAGTCGGCGATCGCGCAATTCTGCCAGTGCCTTACCTGCCTCAAAAAACGCTCTTTCCACACGCCGCTCTAAGTGCAGGCGATCGCGCTCCTCCGCTTCGGACAACTCCTCTACTTGAGCAGCAGTAACGTTAATTGTTGCTGTAGCTGGATCTACTTGCTGAGAGATATCCTCATTTGCAGAGTTAGCTGCTGAAGTGAAATCGGTAGATGCGGCAGAGGTGGCTTTTTTGCGATTAGAAGGTGGTTTAGCCATTATTCCACCCCTTTAGTTCATAAGTATTTGCTGGAACTCAATTGCAACGTAGATTTTAAGCATAGTTAGAAACTGCCATTGTACAGAGCGCAGTGCCCAGGACAATAGCTTCTCAAATGATGTAGAGGGAAGAGCAAGAGGATTGATGATCCCAATATCAAGCTTTTTCCTCGCTTTCTGCAATCTTTTGATATCCAAACAAATCATTAGGAGTGCATTGTAAGCTATCACAAAGTTTCGCCACCCTTTCAAACCATTCAACACCGCTGCGATTATTTTCCCAATTCCGAACGGTTGTTTCCGTAACTCCCACTAAATCAGCTAATTGCCGTTGTGTTAAACCAACTCTTTGTCGCAGACTAGCGATTCCCTTGGATGGTTCATTTTCATTGAGGGGAGGATTCAAAGCGTTAATTAATGCTCTTTCAACTTTAAAAAGCAAATCTTCTTGTACTTCAACGTAAGAAATCCTGATTCCTGACTCTTCAATCAAGCTAGATAGCTTGTAATGAGATTTCCATCTTTTTCTAAGGTTTTCTGACTTGCCAACATACAAAACCTTACCTTGGCTGTTCACGACCAAGTACACACACGGGGTTTCTGGTAATTTGGCTAGGTCTTCGATTGCCATACATGGCAGGCTTAAAACATGAAAGTTCTCTAGGGCTAGCATAAAACCTTTTACGTTTAATGATTCTAAAATAGTAAAACTATTTATGATAAACGTCAAAAATATATTGACAACGTAAAACTATTTACGGTAAATTAATAATAGAGAAAGCGCTACCGACGACCAATCTGAAGCGCTTCTCTATGTCCATTAAGACTTTATCAATTATGACTTATATCATCTACAGCCAACAACAGCTGCAACTGAAATCCATTGCGCGGCTCAAGCAAATCTACAGCGAAATCGCCTATACAGTCCAAGTAAACGATAAACGCTGTAAGGATGCCTGGATTTCCGCCATTGTTAACTATCAGGCAAGCAAGGTTCAGAAACTCGCCCCCACTGCCCCCGACAACCAAGCCCTCGCCCAAGCCGAACTCGACAACTACATCGCTGACCAAGCCCAAGCTGTTGCTCCCGAACCCCTTACAATAGTCGAAATCTCCTTTGACCATCACGAATATTATGCTGATGACAAACTGGTAGCCAGCATCAGCCATGACGACAATCATTTAACCCAACGTTGGGTAGTCATCGTCAACAACAAAGAAGTATTCCGTGCCAACACTCCAATGCGTTGCGATCGCTTCATCTGCACGCACTACAAAGACGGCTCATTACCTGTGCAAGAAGAAGCAGAGGTGCAGGGGAGCAGGGGTGCAGAGGGGAAAAACTTACAACAACTTTCTCCTCTGCCCCTCTGCACCTCTGCCCCCATGCCTTCCTCTTCTACCGAAAACCAAATCATGGCGCATATTTTCAACGAGTGCCAGAATTACGGCTTTGAAATTCTCGATGATGGCATTTACAACAACAACGGCGTGAAACTGGGGCAAGTCGGATGCACTAACGGGAACTGGTGGATAATCCAGGATTCTTCAGGTCAACAGCAGTATTCTAACTCGGTCTATGATGCAGTGCGATCGCTGTCGATGCTGGACGTGTCTACTGATGATAAATCCATTTTTGATGAATATTTTTTAGACCAACCGTTAGAACAGCTAACTGGCGATAAATTGCAACGGCTGCTGGAGAGGGCGGAGTTAGTCACAGCGTAAGTCTTGGGCTTCGCCTGGGAAAAGGTTAAAGGGAAAGGGGGAAAGGTAAATTTCTTCATTCCCTTCCCCTTTGCCCTTTCCCCCTTTCCCTAATTATTTATTCACCAATCCCCCATTAAATCAATGCAACCGATAATCTCAATCCCTCAACACTGGGGCTACCCTCGCTTTGCTTTGGATCAACGTACACAAGACGGTATCATTCTGGGGTTTTATTACTACCCAAATGGTACTGAATTAGCTGAACAATTCGGTGGTGGCTGGCGTTATGCGCTAATGCCTAACAAAAACTCTGATGAATTGTTCCACTTTCAGGAGTCTCAAATTCAACCGCTTACACCAGAAGAATTATTCTCGGAAATTACCGCAGAGATTGAGTTTTATCAAAGTCAAATAGCAATTCTGCAACAACAGTTAGCAGCCATCACTGGAGGTAGCACCAATGGCTAATTCTACAAACAGCTTTGACCGTAGAGCCAATCATTTGCTGCGTTCGATTCGACTTTGCGGTGGTTGTGTTCCTCTGCACTCTCTCCAATGCCAAGTTTCAAATTCAGTCATTCAAACACTGCTGGATAAAGAACTGGTGCAAGTGCAGAACACGGGAAGCGGCTTTTTGTTGGAGATTGCCGAGGATTTTTAAGTTATTAATCCCAGAGGAGAAAATCATGAAACTTTACGCGAAGACCATTGCACAGACTTTACCCAATTGGGCAACTGTCGTTACAAAAAGTGCAGATTTATTTGAGATTGAAATTAACGATGAACACCCGAATTTCCAATCTCTGCTTGAAGAGTTAGAAACCGAGATTGAGCCAGGAATCAGGGGTGTGAAAGCGGAAGATTTATGTTCCAGGCTTGGCATTGAAATGTCTAACCCCAATCTCTACCCATTACTTGAACAAGCTCAAACTCTGATGTCCCTTATTGCTACGCACCCAGACTACAAAAAACTGTTGGACGAAGGATATAGCCCAGATTTAAACATTGCTGATGCTCAAACTGCACTCACTTATCTGGAATGGGAGCTAGAGCGTAATCGAGAACTTTCAATTTAATACAAAAGCGTTCACCTGAATGAGTGCCGCTTACTCAGATGAACGCACGGAAGTTTTTCTCCCGCTACAGAATTCCCATTATTGCACACAGAACATCAATCAATGAAACTTTAACCGAGGTGAAACATGACTACTGAAATCAAACTAGGTTTATGCAACCCTCCCGAACCCATCTATTTATATGTCAAAAATGCCGAGTTAGGTGGGGAATCTTACCTGTGGTATCACTACGATATTGACAGAGATAAAACCATCCCTGTTTCCCAAAGAGCATTAACTGGTTATCTGTCAGAACTGCGATTAACCACTAAAGAATTCAAAGGAAAGGACAACCTGAAGCTGGATATTGTCGTGAGTGCAGATGAACTTTATGTTGTCAGGACTGGTGTTGAAACCAATTTCGCCAAAAGCTTTCTTCTCGCTGTCTCCTTAATCCAAGATTTTTCTAAACCACTGATTATCGTTGCGAATGCTGGTGACGAAAACACGGTTTTCTGTAATCTTTACGATGCTGCAAGTAAAAGCAGAATTGAAAGAGAATGGAACAAAAATGCTGATTGGGCAACTATCATTCATGACATTCAATTTCGCTTAGGTGGCACTCCATCTACACCAAAACTTACCGTAGTACCTCAACCAGTACATCCCCAAGATTTACGAATCAAAAATATTCGCACCTTGCTTGATTATCCTCTTGATTTAGTTAAAGAGTGGTTGCAATTTCAGGATGTTGACCGCCCAAGTCTACTTCATATTAGCAAGATTAATGAACTGGTAAAAAGTATGTGTTTGGCTTGGGCAGCAGACAAGTGCAATTATCCCAATCATGCTGAGTCTTCATATCAAAATCAAGTTGTTGATGCTGTTGGCTTAGGTGCTGATGAATTAACGGCAATCAACGCATGGATGCAACAGTTGCAAGCTACAAAAGCTGGAGCAATGTAAATCAAAAATCAGGATTCAGAATATTTTTACTTCTGAATCCTCAATTAATCACACAGGAATTAAATCATGAAAGTCATAGTCACAGTTGTTGAAAAAATCATCAGTGAAGCACACATTGATATCCCTGATGGGCTGAACCAATCCGTAATCAAGCAGCACATAGTAGACCGCTATAACACTGGGGAAATGTCCACAGATATGAACATCTTTCAAGTTGACTTTGAATCTATCAGCGCTCGGATTGTCAAAGAACATTCTGATACTAAATCTGTATAAATATCGGAGGTAATCAGATGCATACAAAATGGACTGATGAAGAACTTGCAATTATTGAAGCTAAAGCTGAACTTTATACCCCTAAGCAAATAGCCTCAATCTTAAAAAGACATGGGTACTTTCGTACTCCAATTGCTATCGCTACTAAACTTTGGGCTTTAGGTTATTCTACAAGCCCCTTTCTAGATAACTATAGTAGTGCTGAAATCGCCCGTATTTTGTGTGTGCATTCCACTACTGTTTCTGGTTGGGTAAGGCGTGGTTGGTTGAAAACTAGCCGTCGTTGTTCTAAGCGTTATCAAGTTCGGAGATGGCATCTCAAAAACTTTTTTGACAACCCTCCACAACACCTAAAAAAGCGTATTGCTGCTCTCGATAACGAAGCGATTAATTACTTGCTGGGGAGACGAGCATGATTGACCCAATTACTCCCTTTAAAACTCAAAAAGTCCTTGACCTCTGCTCTGGTATTGGTGGCTTCACCCTGGCTCATTTGATTACTAGCGGTTTTGAAACTGTGGCATTTTGCGAAATCAACGAATATTGCCAGCAAGTTCTAAATCTGCACTTTCCACATATTCCAATTATCGGGGACATCCATGATATTACAGTTGAGTCTCTTGCAAGAGTCGGAGTTAGAGAAGTTGACGGCATCATCGCTGGACTCCCCTGCCCTCCCTTCAGCCTCGCGGGGAAACGTCTTGCATCGCAGGATGAACGCAACTTGTTCGGGGAATTCTTTAGAATCATTTGCGATATTCGACCAAAATGGGCAATTGTGGAAAACGTTCCCGGACTCATCACTGCTGAATCGGGTGAATTTTTCCGTTCCGTACTGTGGCAGTTTGCCCAGATGGGGTTCGATGTCGAATGGGGAGTGCTTTCGGCAAGCCAAGTGGGAGCCGTCCACAAACGAGAAAGAATTTGGTTCATTGCTACCAACTCCCAAAGCTCAAGACGGGATACATCCTGGAGTCAGCACATACAAGAGCGGACAAACCTTGCATCTATCGGCGGCGGTGATGCTGGCAACTCCCAAAAACACAGACTTACCAACTCAGTTGAATACGGAGCGTTCTCTCAACCCACATCTAGTAGAGGCGATGATCGGTGTACCACAGGGCTGGACGGATGTCTCCTTACCCACGCCGGACTTACAGATTGGCTTGCTGCTGCCACAATCCCCAGTTTCAATCGGCTTACTCGTAGAGAAATTGCAGCGCTTACGCCAGAAGACACGGCAGAATATCACCAACTCTGGGCAGAATACCAAGCCATCAGAAGACAACACAAACAACAATTGATGGCTTTGGGCAATGCCATTGTTCCCCAATGCGCTGCACTAATTTTTGAACGTCTGAAAAGAATTTTATCTCAACAACAGAAAAACTCATGATTAACAACATTAACGCACTTCAAACAAGTTGGTATCTCTCGCCTCCTTGGGGACAAACAATTCCACCCATTGAGGTCAATTTACTGGAGAGAGTATACCTGAGAACCACAAGGACATTCGGCTACTGCTGCGGTATGCAATGGAAACACGAATGTTGGATTTATTCAATTGATTGCGGAAAAGAAATACTCCACGCCACACAGAACCAAATCATCGGGACTGGAGAATTAGAAGCCATTACTGTGCAAAAACCTGCTTTTGTTCTGGGCGAAAGAGTGATTCTCTGTTCTCACGATAAAGGAACAAAACAACGGCTGATTTTAGGAATTGCACTGGTGCATAATTCTTGGTTTTACCTTGTTGAATTGATGTCCCCAACG
Source organism: Nostoc sp. C052 (assembly GCF_013393905.1). Classification (GTDB taxonomy): domain Bacteria; phylum Cyanobacteriota; class Cyanobacteriia; order Cyanobacteriales; family Nostocaceae; genus Nostoc. The sequence goes on along the minus strand of NZ_CP040273.1, from coordinate 192,410 downwards.
TTAATTAAGACACCGACTATATCGAATCGTTTCTCATTAGTTGGTGAAAAAAGCTTGGTGCGGATCAAAGTTTGATTCTTTTTCATCACACAACTGAAAATTATCACACAACGAAAAATTATGTCAGCAATTGAAATCACTCAAATTATCGAACAAATATCTCAAGAGATTGAAGTTGACTCTTCAGGTCAAGCAAAAGCTAGTCTTCGAGCAACTGCAAGACTGGCTGGGGTTGATGACGAGTCTATCAGAAAAGCTTTGAAATCAAGTGCCGACCTAGCACCATCAAAATTAGCCAAAGAACTTATGCTACAAGGGTTTGAAGCTACCGACCTCAACGAATGGAGAACCAACGGTATCCCAGATGTCGCCATCGCAATCATCTTAGAGTACTACGCCTTTGATGCTGGTAGGTACTGTACTAAACAAGCCCGATTGGTATGCCGTTCATTCAACACCATCGGCATTCGAGCATGGATTCAAGACAAATTGGGCTGGACTAAACCTGCCTCAAATAACGAAACAGCAATGACACAAATACAGTTACTTGCAGCGCTCGCACAACAGATGGCACAGCAAGAACAGCATTTACTTCAACAACAACAGCAACAGACTGAAATTTTGCACCGACTAAAAGCCGTTGAAGTAGAGCAAGACAGAGTTAACACACCATGCGGGCATAAATACAGTATTGTCGGTTTCGCTAATCTTCAAGGTTTAGAAATATCAGTTAAAGAAGCCGGTACTAAAGGTAGAAAAGCCAGTGCATTGTGCCGAAAACAAGGAATAGAAATAGAACGCATTCATGACCCACGTTTTGGAAAAGTTGGTTTATATCCAGAAAGTGTGTTAATTGAGGTTTTCTCTACTGGTCAAAACTGACAGCAATTGTTTTCCCTATACATTTTTTAGCTGGAGAAAAGTACCATGCAACAACTCAATTTGTTTGCTGAATCAACCCCAGTCTTACCAGTCACTTATTACCCCGATTTCTTAAGCCTTGAACAAGCCAATGAACTCTACCAACACTGCCTACAACTGCAATGGCAGCAAAATCAAATCAGGATTGCGGGTAAAACAATGCCCGTCCCTCGCCTCGAATGTATTTACGGTGATGCCGGCTGCAATTATCTCTACTCGAAAAGTGTGCTGTTGAAACCTCTACCTTGGAAAGAATTGCTTGGGGAATTACGCGACTCCATCACCGCACTAACTGGCTACAAGTTCCGCATCGTTATTGGAAATCAATACCGCAGTGGTACTGATTCAATCGGTTGGCATTCCGACAACGAATCTTCGATGGGATATCAGCCAGCGATCGCATCAATCAGCCTCGGTGGTGTTCGCAAGTTTCAAATCAAACCCATTGGCGGTACACACACTGACTTTTGGTTAGAACACGGCAGCTTGCTCGTGATGCACCCTGGTTGTCAATCAACACATCTGCATCAGGTTCCGAAAACCAACAAAGTGGTTAGCACCCGTATTAATCTTACATTCCGTCCACACACCGGAGGGGGCAGATAACGCTGTGGCTGGCTTGATGACTACTTCATAGCCAGCACAAGCGCTCACAAAAAGTTGAATCGGCGGCATGGATGCAATGCCGCTCCATTTTCATGCGTCAAAAAATAGAGGGAATATGCGTATAATCGAATCTGATTCTCAAGCTCTACACTTACAAGAATGGTTAAATAGTGGCGTTGACGAAGAAATCATTGCTCTGAATGTGCGTTCGCTCTACGGCACAACACCCTACGAATATCTCCTCTACAGTCCCAAAATCTCCCGTCGCAATGATGGACGATTACGCGATCGCGATTTAAAAAAGTACCAGCACATTGAATTAGGCGGCTGGTGGTGCAATGGAATTGACCCGCTTAACAACTACGTCCTAATGATGTGGGGCTGTTTCAAACCCGACCACCCCAGACGCGACCACCAAAAGATCCACAAATTTATTAAGTATGAACACCCATTGAGAGAAGAGACACGCGCTTTCTTCCTTTTAGTACCGAATCGCATTTGGGTGAAAGTTTCCAATCGTAGCGGCATCCCTATCACCGAAGAAGACCTACAGCACCCTGGTGGCTTCTGGCACTGGGTTTGGCGGCACAACGTACCAGTCACAATCGTCGAAGGTGTCAAAAAAGCGGGGGCATTATTGACTGCTGGTTATGCTGCGATCGCAATTCCTGGTGTTAACGCTGGATACCGTACACCCCATGATGAGTACGGTACTGCCAGTGGTAAACCCTCTCTAATTCCAGACTTGAAACATTTTGCAACACAGGGGAGACAGGTCAACATTTGCTTTGACCAGGACAATAAACCTGAGACAGTTCAACGGGTGAGAACCGCTATCAGTCGCATGGGTCGGCTGTTGGTAAACGAGGGTTGTTCGCTGCGAGTTATTGATTTACCGCTAGGGTCAGAGAAAGGGGTTGATGATTTTATCGTTGCCAAAGGACGGGAAGCTTTTGACGCACTTTATAATACTGCTGTTGCTTTGGAATTATGGGAAATCAAGCTGTTTACTCTGCTAACTTACCCGCCGTCAATCGCTCTCAACCAAAGATTCTTGGGTCAGCTTCTCGTCCCTGAAGGTGAAAAACTGATTATCCTCAAAGCTCCCAAGGGAACCGGTAAAACCGAATGGCTGTCTACTGAGGTGGCGAAGGCGCATGACCTTGGACGTAGGGTGTTAATCATCACCCATCGGATTCAACTTGGTGAGGCGTTATGCGATCGCTTTGGAGTGAATTATGTCACAGAAGTTCGCACGAATGAAACAGGCACATTGTTGGGATATGGCGTATGTGTGGATTCGCTACATCAGGAGAGTCAGGCGCGATTCAACCCCAATGACTGGGCAAATGATGTCATTATTATTGATGAATGCGACCAGGTATTCTGGCATTTGCTCAACTCTGGTACTGAAGTGCAAAAACGTCGGGTATCTGTTCTCAAAAACCTCAAACAACTGGTACAGAATGTTTTAGGCAGCAGTCAGGGAAAGATTTACCTGTCTAGTGCCGATGTTTCCGACACAGATGTAAAGTATGTTTTATCACTCGCTGGGGAATATCGAGTTAATCCATTCGTTATCGTCAACAACTATCGGCACGTAGCTGGCAACTGTTACAACTATTCTGGCAGTAACCCGAAGAATCTCATCGCCGCACTCGACAAAGCCATTGCCAAAGGTGGGCATCATCTATTATGCTGCTCTGCTCAAAAAGCAAAATCCAAATGGGGAACCCAAGCACTTGAGGAACGTTTTCGTCGCAAATTCCCACATTTACGGATTCTGCGAATTGACAGTGAATCTGTTGCTGATCCATCTCATGCTGCTATGGGGTGTATTTCTCACCTGAACGAAATTCTGACCGAGTATGATTTAGTTATCGCCTCACCCAGTCTTGAAACTGGGGTATCCATCGACATTGAAGGACATTTTGATGGTGTTTGGGGAATTTTTCAGGGTGTGCAGCCGGTTAACTCCGTGCGGCAGATGTTGGCGCGGCTACGGGAAACAGTTGACCGTCACATTTGGGTCAGAGAGTGGGGGATGTCGGTTGTGGGCAATGGTTCCACAACGATAGGAGGATTGCTCAGAAGTCAGCACATCGCTACACAAGCTAACATTGCGCTGTTGTCGGCGGCGGATAATGATGACTACAGCTTTGTTGATCAGAACTTTCAGCCGGAGTCATTGCAAACCTGGGGCAAGCGTGGTTCTGTGATTAACGTTGAGATGCGGCGCTATCGAGAGTCTGTGCTTGCGGGTTTGGTCGAAGATGGCTACACCATTATTGATGCCGACGATGTTGATGACGATGAAAGTGGGGCAGTAATCGAGTCAGTTAAAGCGGCAAGTGAGCAATTGTACGCTAGTGAATGTCAGGCGATCGCGGATTCTCCTACCATCTCTGATGCCGAACTTAAGAAGCTGCAAGACACAAGGGCGAAAACCAAAACCGAACGACATCAGCAGCGCAAGGCGGAATTATCCCGTCGCTATGAAGTTGACGTGACCCCTGATTTGGTCGAGAAAGATGACGACGGCTGGTATCCCCAACTGCGGATGCACTATTATTTGATGCTGGGGCGAGAGTTTCTGAGCAACCGTGATGCGAAACGGGCTAAGGCGCAATTAGAGGCTGGGGAGAATTCGGTTTGGAAACCGGATTTTAACAAGGGGCAGCTATTGCCTGCTGTACTGTTACTCGAAAATCTGAATCTGTTACAGTTTCTTACACCAGACGTTCAATTACGTAGCAGCGACGAGAAGCTGGTGGAATTTAAGGCACTGGCTGTTCAGCACAGGCACGTTATTAAGAATTACTTGAATGTCAGTATCTCCGAAAAACTGACCCCAGTGGCGATCGCTCAGAAGTTACTTGCCAAGATTGATTTGAAGTTGAACTACGTTGGTCGATTGGGTAAGCGTGAAAATCGGGAGTGCGTTTACCAGTTTGTTGCACCTGATGATCAGCGTGATTCTATTTTTGAGCAGTGGTTAAATCGGGATGAAGTGTTTCTTAGTGAGTCGGTGTCAGTCACGAATAATATAGAGTTCCCAACACAAGTGACTGGCACAATATCAGATGACATTCCCCAAACATTAAATCAGGTTGAAAGTCCTGCTACCCAAGCCTGGAAAGGGCTGAAGCTGAAAATGCGCCTTGGACTCGACAGCGCTGGTCGGTTCTACCAACAGATGGTTTCCCAGCTTGGTGAAGCTATTGGCGTTGCTGATGGGGAGCCTTACTGGAATGCATATCTGGGGCAATGGCAGGTTTGGGTTAACTTTGGGAGCGAGTGTAGGTCTGTGGTGTGCGATTGGGTGGCGGTGGTTTAGGTCAAAGTAGTTCACTGTTTCATCAAAAGCGTTACTGTGAGTCGGTAATTGTGCAAGTTCTGAGTTTGGGGCAAACAATCTCTATCGCCTTGCCCTTGAAAAAAACAATTGTGTGTTCGTTATCTTCTGAGTCGCTTAAACGGACTCGTTTATGGATGCTCATGTTTTTCATCTCTCTAACGGTATTCTCAAAGAAATATGAGTCATGTCCACAGTCGCAACGAAAGGATGATGGATGGACTTCTATTGCCATTTTATAGCGGTTCTCGCTTGAGTGAAATACAAAATGTGGGAGGATGAACAAAGTCAACAGCAAAGTGCATCTAGCATGAAAGCATACTCCATTGACCTCCGTCAAAAAGTAATTGACGCATATAATAATCAAGAAGGCTCCCAACGAAAGCTGGCAACAAGATTTAGCGTCAGTTTAACTTTTATCCAGAAGCTACTAAAGCGATATCGAAGCAACGCGACAGTTGAGCCAAAGGCTCATGGTGGAGGTAATACAGGTAAGCTAAGTAGTGAACACATGGCAATAGTTGTCACCTTACTGGAGGAAGACAACGATGCAATTTTGGTTGAGTTGTGTTCTCGATTAGAGGAACGAACGGGTGTTCTAGTCAGCAGAGCGACAATGGGAAGAATCACTCAAAAGCTAAACCTAACGCGCAAAAAAAAAACATTGCACGCCAGCGAAAAATACACAGAACGGGTACAGAAACTCAGAGCAGAGTATTGGACAACGATTGGCACCGTAAACCTGGAAGACCTGGTGTTTATCGATGAAGCCGGAGTCAACATCGCCATGACCAGACGCTTCGCTCGTTCGCCCCAAGGTAGTCGTGCTTATGGTTCATGTCCCTACGGGCGGGGGAAAAATGTAACGATGATTGGGGCTATGTCCTTAGAAGGAGTCATTGCCGCCATGACTTTTACTGGTGGTACTAATGCGTCTGCTTTTGTTACCTATGTTACTCAAGTTTTGGTTCCAACTCTTTGGCCGGGCGCTTGTGTTGTCATGGATAACTTCAGTTCTCATAAAGTAACAGGTATCCGAGAAGCTATTGAAGCAGTTGGAGCCAGATTAGTATATTTATCACCTTATTCTCCTGATTTTTCACCAATTGAAAACTGTTGGTCAAAAGTCAAAGAATTTTTGCGTAGGCGTAGCCCGCCGCAGGCATCGCAAGCTGCTAGAACTTATCTTGAGTTAGATGAAGCTATTACAACTGCCCTAGATGCAGTCACCAAAAAAGACATTATTGGATGGTTCACTCACTGCTGTTACTATATTGCACCCAACTGAGAACCGCTATAAATGCCTCGATTTACACCCCCAGATACTACCATGCTCTATGGAATTGATATCTGGGTTATGTTGTTATCTGGCTTGCTGGTTTCTGCCTCTTGAATACCCTACTTAGGGGTTGCTGAAAAAAACAAAAGGTGGCAGTATCTAGATTTTCAGACCAAAGAAGTATATTTCGGTGCAAGATTTGAAGGTAAAATAGCCCAAAATCCTTGCATCATACTGATCAGACTGAAGATAGTGTATCCGAAGTAACTATGTACAGAAAAAAAGAATCAACTCCAATTGCAGTGGAAAAGTTTGAACTTCCATTTGAGGGAAAGTTATCGGAAGATAATCGTTGGGTAATGATGGCTAATTTAATCCCCTGGAAAGAATTTGAATCAGAATATTCTTCATTGTTTTCTCCAGAGATGGGAGCACCCGCAAAATCATTTCGGATGGCATTAGTGCCCAGATCAACTTGTAAGTCTTGAGAGACTGTAACCTGTAAAATTTTCTTTGCTGTACAACAGACCTACTGGCTATTTCAAGGCAATCCCAAGGTACTATCGCATCATATACGGTATCCGCGACTTTTAGCTTCTTCTCTGGCAGCCGACAGACTGGTTGTTGGTTATGGTGTGTTGAGCAAGGAAATCTGGGGATGGAGAAAGTAGCGTAGGCGCAGTTCGTCGTAGACATCGCTCTCAAAGCAAAGCGTAGCCAATCGATTTTCTCTCTTACTGCCGAAAGTTCTGCTGATGTGGAGCGTTGGTAGGAAATCTGGCGCGAAGATTCGGTTTGGGAGCTTTTGTGTTAGAAAAGCTACTGCTGAGGGAAAACTGAAAACAAGACCCTGTGTTAAATAAACTAAGAGGATTCATATTACAAATTATCGAGGTTTTATTGTTAGTCAGCAACCTCAATCAAGATGAAAGTATTACCCGACGATAGCTTTACGATTTTGACACCTGATGCCCTGCCTATAGTCCTGGAACGGCTGAATGCACAAGTTGAACCGACAAAAGTATTTAGATTCTCTAAGAAACACCTCCCTTATCAAGGAACTATTTCGGAATCAGGGTTTCAAATCAGTCGCATAATTCACTATCGGAACTCGTTTTTACCAGTGATTCGAGGACGCTTTGAAGTAGAATCTCACCAAACCTTGATTCATGTACAAATGAGGATACATCCTTTTGTGATGGCATTTTTAGGATTCTGGTTTTTACTCTGGTATGGTGCAGTCATTCCTATAGCGTTGACAGGGGCTATGCCTAATTATATGGTTGCACTATTTGTAGGAATGCCTATATTGATGCTGATTATATTTGGTGTAGCTTTTTGGTCAGAAGCAAATCGCAGCCGTCGTGAATTGGCTCAAATTCTTGAGGGGCAAGTATAGTTAACCTATTTCAAGATGAAGTCACACAAGACTAACTGTACTCCCTGGCTGGCTAATCAGTATATTTAAGCTTATAGATTAACGATTTTGGTAGGATTCAAGCTTTCAAATCTATTCTTATATACCGATAAGACAGTCAGGGCCAAAGCCCCTCTTGGGCGGAAGTATGGATAGAGCCGGGAACAGTCTGAAACAGTGGAGTCTGAAATAGTGGAGTCTGAAATAGTGGAGTCTGAAATAGTGGAGTCTGAAACAGTGGAGCCTGAAACAGTGGAGCCTGAAACAGTGGAGCCTGAAACAGTGGAACCTGAAACAGTGGAACCTGAAACAGTGGAACCTGAAACAGTGGAACCTGAAACAGTGGAACCTATACCCCATAATCTGTTTGCGATCAATTCAACTACCTACCGAAAAGAGAACAGAGCTAATGTTAGACAACTGGTTGAGCAAAAAACAGATATGGTTGCTGCGTGGTGTAGCGATTATAATTTTTTTGATACAAGTCGGAGCATATTTGTGGAGCAGTTACCGAGTAACGAATATCTGCAAGTTGTCGCAGCCTCATTCCCAGTATTGCGATTTGACAGTAGTGCGGAAGTTAAGTGGAGTAGCAGAAGCGATCGCCCTTTCTTCTGATGGTCACACCTTAGTGGGCGGCGGTAGCAAAAGCTTTAGCGTCTGGCATCTGCCAAGTCAGCAGCCGCAATTAATCCTCAAAGGAGACGCGAATGATATTTATGACCTTGCGCTTTCTGCTGATGGTCAGACTTTGGTGAGCGGGAGTTTAGGCAAGACCATTAAGGTGTGGAATTTAGCGACGGGAAAACTCAAATTTACTCTCAAAGGGCATTCTGAAGTTGTAAATGCACTGGTGATCACACCCAATCAGCAAACAATTGTGAGTGCCAGTTCCGACAATACCATTAAGATATGGAATTTGGCGACTGGACAATTAACAAGCACATTGGCACAAACACCGGATACTGTAATAACTTTGGCGCTGACTCCAGATGGCAAGACTTTGGTTAGTGGCGATTCGAGCAATCACATCACTGTATGGGATCTGGGAACTGGACGAAAGCGCACCACTTTGACTGGACATTATGGTGCAGTATCTGCTTTAGCCATTAGTCGTGACGGTCAGTTGCTCGCTAGTGGTAGTGCCAAGCAGGTAAAAGTGTGGAACCTGACAACAGAAAAATTGTTGCAGGATTTTGGGGGCTTCTATTTTCCGCAGATCACCATCGCCTTTAGTCCTGATGGGCAATCTTTAATTACTGGTGGAGGATATAAACCATATCGGGTTTGGAATCTGGTAACAGGAAATATAGAAGCAACTCTGCCCGATGTTAGCAACTGGTCGGGGGCAATGGTATTTAGTAGGGATGGCAAGACTTTGTTTAGTGCAACAGAGGACGGAATTACAGAGTGGAAAATTCCTGCACCAAACCACCCTTAAAAGAATGTTTGGAAAGTTATGAGAGTCTTGCGCTTGAGCTATTCGTCTGGTTTTAAAACTTCCAACTTTGGGCAAGTGAGAGTACTGTATCTGCCAAACTAAAATCTCGTTTGTGTTCGCATACGAATTGATATAATCGTGAATTTTGTCCTTGAAAATTCCCCAGTGAACTAGAGATTTTATCTGCTTCATTCCTCCGATTATCATTATTAAATGCTAGTCCAATTCTGCTGATATTTTTGAGGAATTCTAATGGCAAGTTATTTGGGTTTCTGCAATTTTATAGTTCCCGAACCACAAGTAAGAATACCATTTTGATAAATCGGCTCGCTTAAGTGGATAGTGCCTGGTAATTTGTTTTGACATATAATTGCGAAAGTTGTTAGTTCATTTTTAGAATTTTTAGTATTAGGTATAATAAAAACACCACTAACATAACCTATTACTGGTATGTTTACGAACCATCCCTTTTTTACATACTCTCGTCGGGGATTTGCATAATTGAATGCAGAGATTGGGGTTATTTTTATAGAATAGTTATAGTTTTTTGACGAGTTTGACATTTGTTCTTTAAGAGCAATGTCTATTTCAGGAATCGACTTACTAAAAATGCCATTATGCTCTAAAAAGTATCTCTGCTGACCACGAGTCATCATACCAATTGAAGCCAGTCCTACTGATGATGTATCCCAACTTTCATTACTAAAACTTAAAGGAAATAAATTATATAAAATTGGTGGCAATATAATCCAGACAGAAGGAATAAATACTAGCAAAAATAGAGCCTTGAATTGTGTTTTTTTATCAAGTTTTAAGAAAATATTCATGACTATTTTCTGTCTGAGATAATTTGTTTTGTTGACGAACACTCTGAAGTCTTTAACACAACCTCTTAGTTCAAGTTTTCCCATAGTACAGGCTTTTCTAACAACTTACTGACCGCAGATAAAGTGGGGACTACCGCAATATGTTGAAAAAATAAGCCACCCTCTAAGAGTGGCTCAAAGTTTTATCCAAGAATTTCAATCACCGCAGCCAGAATTTTCTTGTTGCGTCAACGCCGGAAAATAATTTTTAAGTAATAAGCTGTACCTGTTCCTTCCAGGTGTGTCGAAATCTTTTCTTGAAATTGGCGCATGAACCCAGGTAATAACGAACGCTTCTACCATGCAATATAAAACTGCCATAGACGAAAGCTAGAGCAGTTTTTGATAAAATTAAATTATATAGGAGACTTTTAGTGTTGTCCCCAGTTTATCCATAATAGATACCGTTATATAATACTATTCACCTCAAGTTTCGTGCTTTACGCAAAAAACGAATAATCTTGAAGTTGGCATTACAAAAATTAAAAGTCAGTATCAGCCAAAGTGTCATAGACGGCATCAGCGATTTTGAGCTTCTTCCTTGGTGGCACACAGAATATGGTTGCTGGTGATGGTGTGCTGAGAAAGTAAATCTGGGGATCAATCAGGCGTATATGTGATGGGCTTACGCCCCGTCAAGAGTGCGATGCGTAACCGCCCGAGGCGATCGCAGAGATAATTGAAGCACCCAAGATTATCACTAGTCGCCCTGACATTGGTTATTGGATTGATACCAGCCGTATTGCTATAAAGCCTTGTGCCAATGAGTTAAAAGGATAGCGATCGCCTACAGCAGGTAGTTAGGCTATCTTGCTTGGCTTAACTAAAGTATTATTCTCCCGAACTTAACTCAGATTGGTTCAAAATTGCCTCTAGCAATCCAGTCACTAAGCTGCTAGTTACCATGTATTTACACTGAATGCTTAATTACAGAAAAACTTTTAGCTTATGTTCTACTCATAATTGTCGCCTTTAAATTATTTAAGCTTCATCACTTAAACTAAATTTAAACTCTTCACTACGGCTTTACACTTATTAGTGTTTACTTTACAGCTTCTTGAGGCTAATATCATTACTTTTATCATTGTGATAACAGTTTGAATGATTGATATTAGAGAAGTAGTTTTAATTTGAGTTAATTAAATCAGTGAATAAGAAATGGGCAACTAAACGACTCACAATTAATTTGGCATCAGGGGAAGCAGAAAGATTAGAAAAATACTGTTCAATAACAGGACGACCAGCAACCGATGTGATTCGAGAGTTGATTCGCTCCTTGCCAACTGAAGAAACACCAAATGCAAATTGAACTGCTATTCTCACACAAGTTATAGTTACAACGATTTCATACTCCTTGGATCTTTATCGGGGAGCTTTTGTGTTAGAAAAGCTACTGCTGAGGGAAAACTTAAAGTAAGACCCTGTGTTGAATAAACTAAGAGGATTCATATTACAAATTATCGAGGTTTTATTCTCAGTCAGCAACCTCAATCAACATGAAAGTATTACCCAACAATAGCTTTACGATTTTGACAACTGATGAACTGCCTATAGTTCTGCAACGGCTGAATGCACAAGTTGAACCGACAAAAGTATTTAGATTCTCTAAAAAATACCTCCCTTATCAAGGAACCATTTCGGAATCAGGGTTTCAAATCAGTCGCATAATTCACTATCAGAACTCGTTTTTACCAGTGATTCGAGGACGCTTTGAAGTAGAATCTCACCAAACCTTGATTCATGTACAAATGGGGATATATCCTTTTGTTATGGCATTTTTAGGATTCTGGTTTTTATCCTGGTATGGTGCAGTCGTTCCTATAACCTTAACAGGTGCTATGCCTCATCAAATGGCTACGCTATTTGTAGGTATGCCGAGGTTGATGCTAATGATTTGTTGGGTAGCTTTTTAGCCAGAAGCAAATCGCAGCCGCAGTGAATTAACTCAAATTATTCAAGATAAGTATAAGTAACCTGTTTGGGAATTAAATTATAATATTTTGTTCATTTAAATAGTTTTTATAGTGTTATTATTATCTAATTTTTACGTTTTATTTATAACCTCATTACTGAAAATAGATAAATTTCATATTTTTATAAATAAAATGTTATTAAAGATGTAATCACCCGCTTAATTAAGAGAAAAAACCTACTAAATTACAAGATAAATACTAATTTCGAGAAATTTTTCTGATTTTTAGAAAATTATAGAGGTAAATATGGTTAAACGTATAAAAGGATTGTTTTTGGCTGCAATTTTGACTGTTTTCTTTATTGGAGTAACTGCTACTCATGCAAAAGCGGAGACTTACCTTGCTGGAGAATTTACAATTACTTTAGATGATGGAGAAAATGGCAAAACCTACAGAGGTTGTGATGCTCAGGGGAAATGTATAAATTTAGAAAATGGAACATCTTGGCGTGATAATGGTTATCGGGGTATTACTTGGGAAAATGGCGATTATACTTATTCAGTTTCCTGGCGTGAAAATGCCAATGAAGGAATGTATTTGAATATTTACAACAAAGATAAACAGATATTACGCCTTCAACTAGTAGAGACAACTGAAAATGTAGGAACTCTCAAGGGTTTAACTTATTGTGATGTAGTGAATATTACATCTGGGCAACTGGCACTTCGTGATAGCCCGAATGGACAATCTAGGGCAGGTCTTGATAATAGCAATAATGTTTTGTTGAAGAAACAAGAGGGTATCTGGGCTTATGTAAGTGTCGTTCAAGGGCCCAATACTAGAGTTAATGGTTTGTCAGGATGGGTTAATTCAAATTATCTACATTGCACCAAATAACCAATTGATTAACTAAGATTTGATTTGCTCTATTTATAAGCGATCGCGTCCCATCCAATGGGAACCATGTTATGTAATTGCGTTCCTTAGCACCATGAAATTATTGCATTTTCTCAAATCCAGACCAGTCATTATAGTTTTAGCAATTGCAGTAAACATCACTGTCATTGATGTACATTCTTCTACTTCAAATCTTCCCATAGGCAAGAGTACAATTACTCAGTCCCAACTACAGATTCAACTTGTTCACACACTGACTGGGCATAAAAAAGTGACTTTTGGTGTTCGAGCAGTTGCGATTAGCTCTTCGGGGCAAACCCTGATTAGTGCAGGTAGAGATGATACGATTAAATTCTGGAATTTACGTACTGGGAAATTGTTGCGTAGTTTAGACGCTCACTCAGATGGTGTTACTTCAATTGCGATTAGTCCAGATGGCAAGCGGATTGTAACTGGTGGGATAAGCACCCCAACAATGAAGGTTTGGGATTTACGCACTTTCCTTATGCTAAAGGGCGAAAGTGGGCATACCCAACCAGTAGAAACCGTTGCGATTAGTTCAGATGGTAGATTGATTGCTAGTGGCAGTGACGATGGCACAATCAAGCTTTGGGATTTACACACGCTTAAGTTGCTTGATACCATTCCTACACACTCAGGATTCGTGAGTAAAGTTGCATTTAGCCCTGATATGCAAACCCTTGTAAGTGCTGGGGGTGGCGATGATAATACAATTAGGCTGATTGATTTGCAAACTAAAAAAACACGCTATATTCTCAAAGGACACAAAACTGGAGTTGATGCTATTGCCATTACTCCAGATAGCAAAAAGCTTGTTACTGGTAGTTTTGGTCAGCTAGTTTCTCGAAATCGTGCAATTAGTACTCTGAAATTATGGAATCTTCAAACTGGAAAACTGCTGCATGAGTTTACTGATAATTTTAATTCAGTTGAATCTCTTGCCATCAGTCCCGATGGGAAAATTCTGATTTGCGGCAATTATGATGGCACTATAAAACTGTGGAGTTTAGAGCAAGGGAAACTGTTGCACACATGGAGGGATGGTTCCAGTTCTGTTTTAGGGCTTGCTTTAAGTTTGGATGGTAAAACCCTCGTTAGTAGCAATGAAGATAGCATTATACATATTTGGCAAATTAAATAACTGCATTTGCGCTATTTTGGGTGAATGGGAACTCCTAAAAGGAGAAGCTGGTTATGGATACAGAACTTAACTTTACTATCGATATTCTCGCTCAAAAAGTACAACTAATTTCAAAGTAAAATTTTTACTAGTTTTTAGAGTTGCTAGGGAAACCCAAAATAAAGGTAATATCTGAAGATGATGGAATCCCCAAGAAGTTGTTATGATGCTGAGTTTGGACAGATGACATTGGAAGATAACTACTGGACTTTAGCACAATGTGCTGTTTTGGGCGATCGCCGTGTACCGATTTGTGTGGATTTTAAACAGGGGCAGATTGGGGAACTTTCATTGCTTCAGCGTGAAGCTATTCGGCAGGCTTTAGCCTTGCCACCCGATGTGTTACGCATTACTGCTCCTCTGGTGCTGCAAAATTATAATGTATATCGTGACATGATTGGAGATGAGTCAATGCCTGTGTTGGCTAATCCGATTCAGGTCTGGGATCAGGTCACTTTCTCATATATCTATGTGGAGTATGACCTAGATATTGCTACCTTTAAGTTGATAGCTGAGTGTGACTGGGACCCAGAACACGGCTTAGAAGTACGCTTTCGCAATGGAGTAGCAGACGATGCAGATCAGATAGGTGAAACAGGACGCTAAAGACTATATAGCTTGGCAAAAAGCCGTGCTGAATTGAAGCATCGCGCTTATATACTGCGATCGCTGCTGATTTTTGGGAATTTTAAAATAGCGTTGCAATTTTGGGGAAAGCGAACTACTAGTCATCACCAGGCCATAACACAGCCAAAGCAATAGATGTGGATTGAAAAACGCACAATATTATTATATTGAGTTATTCAAATATGTAATATCTATAATCAGAGGTAGCTAAACTCACCTACATTTGTGAAATGCTGTAATCAGTGCGATTGTAGACAGAGCATCTCCATGACATCAAAAGGCAGAAAAAAGACCTCAAGGCGTGGTTTTCTCCAAGGGGCGGCTATTAGTACAGCAGCTTTAAGTGCAGCAGAGTTACTAAAAAAAGAAGTGGCAGATGCTGCAAGTCCTGGACAGGATCAGGCAATCCCTCTCCAAAGTACTGAATTTGATTTTATTCAGAAATCGGCTGCCCTAGAGCCAGACAAGATTGTAAATAGTGCTTGTCAATTTTGTAATTCTCTGTGCCGATTGAAAGTTCATCTCAAAGACGGACGCATCATAGATGTGTTAGGTGAACCAAATGACCCAGTACAGGCTGGTGGCTTTTGTATTAAGGGGCCAATGATGACCCAGCTAGTCTACAATCGTTTTCGCTTGAAAAGCCCAATGAAGCGGGTTAGTGGAAACAAAGGTGACAGCAATTCTAAATTTGAGCCAATTTCTTGGGATGAAGCACTTTCAATTATAGCTAGCAAGTTTTTGGCACTTAGGGATGCAGGTGAAGCTAGAGCGATCGCGAACAAAACCTCTGGCAGGCTCCCACGGGGGACAGGTTCTCTGGTCGGACGCTATTTTAGTATGCTGGGCAGTCCTAATAATACCGATGTTGGGCCTGTATGCAACGATGCAGGTGGCAATGCTTTGGCATGGACATTTGGCTTGGGTAATTTTACAAACGGTTACGGAATCGATGATGCGACTAAAAAAGAAGACTTAGGATCTGCCAAATTCTTTCTGTTTTTAGGTACGAATCAAGCAGAAACCCATCCTGTAACCTTTGCCTATCTTCTCAGAAGTCGTGTTCAGACCAAAGCCAAATTAGTAGTTATCGACCCGCGCTTGACTACGACAGGAGCGCAAGCTGATGAGTGGATTGCACCGAAACCACACACTGACTTGGCTTTGGTTTTGGGAATGCTCTATCACATTGTGACTAACAATTTATACGATACTGGCTTTGTAAAACGATGGGTATTAGGTTTTGACGAACTGAAAAATCACCTAAAAAGCTTCAGCTACACACCAGAGTGGGCAGCCAAAGTGACGGATGTTCCAGCATCAAAAATTAGGTCGATAGCTGAGGCTTATGCCAAAACTAAGCCTGCTGCGATTTTCTGCAACGCCGGGATTTCTCATCAATTGGGGGCTTTTGACACTTACCGTTGTTTGACATTCCTAGCCGCGATTACAGGCAATATTGGTATTCCTGGTGGTGGTTGCAATTTTATGCACAATACCTGGCCAGGGGAATTGAAGTTGCCAGCGATTATTGGTAAAACACCTAGCAAAGATATTGCACTACCAGTCGGGCCAGATTATTTTGCAGAATCGATCATTTCAGGTGAACCTTATCAACTCAAAGCGATCGTTACTCAGGGGAATCCTCTGTTGGCTTGTTCAGACACAATTAAAGTACAGCAGGCTTATCGGCAATTAGAATTTTATGTTTACACTGGATTGTTTATGGAAGAATCAGCCTACTATGCTGATATTATTTTGCCCGTAACGAGTGGTTTTGAAATGGAAACCATTTATATGCGGCGGGATGATCGAGCAATCCGTTGGCAAGAACAAGTGGTTACTCCGGTAGGTGAGTCCAAACCAGATTGGCATATCTGGATTGATTTAGCACACGCCACAGCGAAATTAGACAAACGCAATCCGCCTGAATACTGGAGGGACAACTTTCCTGATTCTTGGAAAGACTATCGTCATCTGTGGGCAACTTTTCTAACGAATACTCCAGGAATGGGAGGTATGACCCAACAGAGACTATCTCAAAGAACAGAACCCTTGCGTTGGCCTTGTCCCACAGTAGATCATCCTGGTGTCAGCACACTTTACCTAGATCATGCATCTTGGTATGAAGCCGCATCAGCTCTTAACCCTGATCATATTGGTAAGCGATTTCTAACTCCCAGTGGGAAAGTAGAAATTTATACTCCCCAATTACAAAGTCGGCTAGCTGAGGCTGGACACTCTGCTCTGCCAAGCTTCTATACCCATCCAGAGGTAATAGGTAAGCATCCTACCATTGAATACACATCTGAGTTGGTAAAAAATCCTGTGAATCCACAGGCACTGACTCAAAACATTAAATTAGGAAAAATCTCTTCTGGGAAAGTACACAAGCAGTACCCACTGATGGGAATAACTGGTAGATCGAGTGTAGTTCATTTCCACTCTGTAACTCACTGGACTTATACAGGCAAGCAAATGAATGGTGTTCGCTTAGTACAAATCCATCCAGAGGCAGCAAAAAAAGCAGGCATTAAAAATGGTGATGAAATCATAGTTGAAAGCCCCAGAGGAGCAATCACTGGCACTGCATTGGTTTGGTCAGGAATTCGAGAAGATACTATTTTTGTCCCTGGCTGGTTCGGACCTGGGCAGAAAATGGCAGAAGAGTTTGGAACTCCCTATTATGAGTCAGTTAATATCTTGATAGATAAACAATATTATGACAATCTCTCAGGACAGCAGGCATTTAAATGTTTTGCCTGCCGAGTCAAAAAAGCATAAGGATTACTTGTTCTTCGATTTTGAGTATCTCCTCACTTATTTCAACCAAATATGTGTCTCAATGATATCGTGATTGCTCGTGCCACCCTCAGCGATGTTACTGGAATTCTCAAGTTGGCGCAAGCCAATGACGCAGAACATGGTGGTATGTTGTTAGGTCATCTTGAGCCAGAGGCAGTGATGATGACCATATCTAAAATGCCGAGCATTGTAGCCCGCAAAGATGGGCAAGTTGTAGGATTCTTACTCAGTTGGTCAAAGGCAACTGCTAATTTACCAATTATAACGGTAATGTTACAAGCCTATGCTGGTACAAAAGATTCTTACTTATATGGCCCCATCTGTGTTGATGAAACTATGCGAGGGCAAGGTATTGCTGCGGTAATGTTTGCTAAATTGAAAGATTTTTTACCAGAACGGGAAGGGATACTGTTCATCAAGGCAAACAACAAAGCATCACTTCAGGCACATCAAAAGATGGGTATGTGCAAGATGGGAGAGTTCATCTATGAAGGCACTGAATTTTTGGTATTCGCCTATAATGGCTAACTACTTGATAAGGTTTGGGTGATTCGAGCGACGCGTAGCTTGCCGCCGTAGGCATCGCTTTTAAGAGCGAGGGGCGTAATCCGAAAACCAATGAGCTAATGACTATCCCAGCTACCAAAGTGCCTGCATTCTCTGCTGGGAAACAGTTTAAAGAAAAAGTAGCGCCATAGATGAATTGCTTTACTACTGTCAATCCAATCACTGCAAAGCCATAATCGATTAATTCAAGTATCGAATCGACTGTGAAACTTTGACTGCTTCTTGGGGAGTAACGTTACTGCAATTAGACAATTCTGGCATTACTCCCGTA
The DNA here is from genome assembly GCF_013393905.1 of Nostoc sp. C052. Classification (GTDB taxonomy): domain Bacteria; phylum Cyanobacteriota; class Cyanobacteriia; order Cyanobacteriales; family Nostocaceae; genus Nostoc. The sequence goes on along the minus strand of NZ_CP040273.1, from coordinate 174,244 downwards.
CCAACAAATCTGTAAAAGGGGCCATTTTGCTCTCCCCACCACTGCGATAGCAATGTTGGTTGTTTGGCATCATCTCCTAAGCCACAACCAATAACTAGCGCCTTTTGCCCTTTTATCTCTAAATTAAAGCTAAGTTTTAGTTTGAATTTAGAGCCTCATAATCATCAGATTAACCATAAGCGCCGTTGGGAAGAAATCCTAAGAGTTGCTTCAATCTCTGGTCTGCTTCTTCATAGCAGTGACTAGGCATTTGATAATTCATAAAGGGTTCGTACTTATGCCCAACCAGTCTTTTTGCATAGGTAATCTGCGTAATGTAGCGAGTTATAGAGGACGAATTTCTAGACCCTCTATGCCATACCTGATTGTTAAAACAAACAGCAGAACCCATTGCTCCCAAGCAGTTATAAACCCGGTCTTCATATCCAGAAATATCACCATTGCAGAACTTGCCAAACAGATGAGATCCTGGAATCACCTGAGTTGGCCCATTTCTTTCAGATAGTACATCTGTCAAGTAATAATTTACTGTGAATGCTAGAACATTCAGGCGAATGTTGGTTAAGGGTTCCCCATCAAGGGAAATTACGTGCGGTGTATCGTCTTGATGCCAAGCATTTTTAGCCAAACCATCAGTGTTTGGAGGAATCTTAAATGAGTTATTGTGGATAACATGAATTATATTAGCGTTGGGAACACCATCCTGTATTGAGTAACCTATTCCATTTGCTCCACCAATTAAATGTTCTGCAAATGTAACTATGGGTTCTAAAGCAAAAAGATTTAGATTTTGCTTTGAATGCTCGAACATTCGCTTCATCATCATTTTTTTTGATTCGTGATAATTTTCACCTTCAATTTTTTTGAGAGTTTCATCTAAATCATTCTTTAGAAGCTGACATTGTTCAGGTGTCAACACATTGTCAATTACAAGAAAACCATGAGTATGAAAAAACTCAATCCATTCATTTAGTTGCTCTATAGTTGTTTTTTTACCAGTTAAATATTCAGTCATTTTTTTTCTTTGTTTTTCAATAGTTAGAGGTTAGGGATAGATCATCTCTATTAGGGACAGCTGCTAATAAACATCAGATACCAGTCAATCATTTCTATATTTATTTTGAATTATATTCCGGATCAGACTGATGCAAGTGAGTGTATGTATAAAAAAGAGAACTACATTCCCAGATGATTAACCAAATTACCGCCTTAGAATCCTGTTGGCATATTTCTCCTGAATGGGGTCAGTCCATGCCTCCCTTAGCAGTGAAAATGTTAGAAAAAGTTGTGTTGCCAATCTCAGATTTGTCAGGCTACTGCTGTGGTGTTCAGTGGGAAAGACAGCAATGGATTTATGCAATTGTTTGCCAGAATGAAACTCTCTACTTAGCTGAACAAGAATTTCATAGAACAAATCGACTAGAAAAGTCCACTGTTTTTACTCCAGCTTTTAAATTGGGGGATATAGTTGAGGTTGATTTCGGTGAACAGCCGACACGCCGTATTATTCAAGGAATTGTTAGCCTCAAAGATAATTGGCTTTATGGGGTAGAGTGGCGCTCTCCAATTTTAGAAGAAGTGTCTGCCCAAAGCAGAACAATATGGCTTGCTGATGTTGATTTAGTCAATGTTAGTGTATGACGATTATCAGTTGCGACAAAAGAGCAGCACCAACTTAACTAACAATTTGGGTTATTAATTTAACTTTACTGATTTTATTAGCTACTTTTAATTAGTTGTCTGGGCATCATAAGTATTATATAGTGATTATTACTACAGATGCTTCCGAAAATTTCCTTTGTTGCAATTAGCGTTCTGCTTGTAGCTCAAATGTCGTTACCCGTATTTGCCAACAATCTTACCGCCACAGTTGTAAGCGTAGGCGACGGTGACACCATACGGGTGAGAACTGGTAACAAAACTGTAACACTCCGCCTCGCTTGCATTGATGCACCAGAGATGAAACAGAATCCTTGGGGTCAACAATCGGCAACGCGACTAAAGCAATTACTTCCAGTAGGACAGTCCGTTACCCTACGTGCTATTGAAACTGACAAATATAAGCGCTTAGTTGCAGAGGTGTTTGTCGAGAATCGCAGTGTCAACGTGAGTATGGTGCAAGAGGGACAGGCTGTAGTGTATCGTCAGTATCTCAAAAGTTGCCCACAATCTAAAGATAGTTTGTTGCAGGGTGAAAACACCGCCAAACAACAGCGTTTAGCATTTTGGAGTCAGGCTAATCCTGTGATGCCTTGGGACTTCCGCCACAGAGCTACCCAAAAGACAACTTCACAGGCGATTCAACCGCAGCAACAGAATAACTGCGATCCTGCTTACCCAGATTTTTGCATTCCAAAGAATTCACCAGACTTAGATTGCCGAAATATTAGCCAACGAAGGTTTAAAGTGCTGCCACCAGATCCTCATGGGTTTGACCGAGATGGTGATGGGATTGGGTGCGAAAAATAACTACGACGAAACACAGCTTTCAGTTAAGCAGTAAAAATGTTTCATTAAAATCAAGATTGTTCAATTGACTCCGAACCTTTAAAGATTGTTGGAATGGGCATCACCATCAACATTATTAAGTTAGAAACCCAAAACAAGACAACAACGCCAAAACCCAATAATGTCAAATAGGAAAATGTTAATTGTGTGAGTCCATTAAGCAGTTGCCACAACCGAAAAGCTGTGTATAAAAAGCCAATAGGTACAACAATACTTGGCACTAGGGAGCGACTAAAAACACGTTCAGATATGAGTTGTACAGCGACTATCAACAGGTAACTTCCCCAAAATACCCATGCAGATGGTTGTTTCCAAGCCAGAGCTAACAAGCACATCGGTAACAAAACTCCAGCAACTAAGGCTAACTTGACCCACCATCGCAGAAATTGCCATTGCTGCTGGTTATACCCAATTTCTGCCGTAAAGGGTAAACGTCGAGCTTTCACACCAAAACCATAGCCAAGAGCTAGCAGGCTTATAATCAGAATAAAGAGCGTAAGAATCAATTCATTATTAACTGTCATCTGCTCGAAAATACCAATTCTCATACCCTTAGTTTAATCTGGCTTTAACAGCCTCGCTCCACCTTGGCTGCCAATAACAATATTTCGCCTTTTACTTTTAAATACTCAGTGTGCAATGTGTTGATTCAAGCTAGTCGAAGGTTGAAGTCGAACTCCTCTCTCTTTTGCTCTATTCTTCGTAGTTCATCGCTTCCACAATTGATTTTCTCTTTTATTGCCAAAAGTGGTGCTGATATAGGCGATTGGAGTGATGAGTGCTGTATTGGGAGACTGTCTTACTTTCCAGACATACTGTAAGTAAGAAATTTACAAATTCGTAGTCTTATCGAGTTTCTTAAAGGCTAACCAGTAGGTTGCTCAATTAGTCACAAATTTATTAGATATTGTACTAAGAAGCTCATCTATCATTGAGCTAGTACTCAAAAATAGTCACTCATTTTCGGAATTATTAATACTGCTTATACCTAGTTTTTAATCAAAAACTATTAATAAACAATCTTTGTAGCAGCAAATGTCAAAGGCTAAGAATTCCTTAACGCTGCGTCAGCCCAAAATTGTCCCAATTAATATTAGTAATATGCAAGAGAATACATTTATTTTGTAGTACAAAAAATCGAGATAACCTTTAATGAACAACCCATTAGCGAAAAATGATACGAACATTTTAGTAATTGGAGCAGGAGTCAGTGGTCTAACAACTGCTATATGTCTAAGAGAGGCAGGTTTTAATGTTGTGATTGTTGCAGATCGTTTTGCCCCAGACTTAACCTCTATTGTGGCAGGTGCATTATGGGAATGGCCTCCAGCAGTCTGTGGTCGTCATGGATCTCCTAGATCGCTGGAACGCTCTAAAGACTGGTGTATGACTACCTATAATAAATTCAAGAAAATACATACAGAGTTTGGTTCAGAAAAAACAGGGATTTATTTGAGGGATGGGTATTTCTATTTTAAGGATGTTTTGGAAAATCGACCTGCTGATCTAAACAAAATGAATGAGTTGAAGGATAAAGTTGATGGATTTGAAAGAGGTTTACATATTGTCAAAAAAACGATTGATTTGAATTTTCAAGGAGGTATAAAAGATGCTTATAAACACATGGCTCCGATGACAAATACCGATGTTTACATGAATTGGCTACTTCAATATGTAAAGGATATTGGATGTGAGATTATCCAGGAGAAAATCACTGTCAATGTAGTTCAAAATGAACAGGAACTACTTAGCCGTTTTAATGCAAGGGCAATTGTTAATTGTGCTGGGCTAGGTCCACTTAGTACAACAAATGCTCTGCGAATCGGCAAATCCAGTTGCTTTGCATAGTAGTAAGATAGATAGCAATAAGCAGACTGTCTTTGTGCTACATGATATGTTTCTGAGCAAAACTGATTTTAGATATATCTGCTCAGAGAATAGAAATCTAGTTTTACTCTGTAGTAGGCGAGGACTCAGTGAGGTTGTACCCTCTCAGTATCAATACTTGTCTATTGTGCAGATTGTAGAACCTTATAATTTACAAAATCTGTTGCAAACCTATCAACAGATTAAGACTGACTATAAACTATTAGATGATAACTGCCGGATTGTCACCAACGATGAGTATTCAGTACTGTTAACTGCACAGTTGCGTGAAGCTCTAAATCTGCCAGGCGATCGCCCAACGATGATCCAGCAGTTTACTGATAAGAGTTACCTCAAATCTGCCCTAAAAAATTCCCTGATTCGGATGCCCAAGTATCTGATTTTTGCTCAAGACCAATACCGTAAAGAGCCGCTTTCAACAACGTTTTGGCATTAACCTGGAATCGGAGTACCTCGAAGCGATCGCAGCCTCGACCGCGAAGTTTTCAGGGGCAGAACTTGAAACCCTTGCTTCGGAAGCTGCTCTGCTGGCATTCGATGAGGGTAGACCGCAGCAGGTAACACTTGCTGACCTCGAAGCTTGTCGTCAAACCATTACCCCGCTTGCGATTCAGGATGCGGCGGCAGTCGAGCGTATGCAGAGTTGGGCATCCACCGCACGACGGGCTAGTAGTCCTGTGGTTGCAGCAAAAACTCAGTCTTTGCGTGCTGCTAAGTTTCGGAATATGAACTGATGAGAAAGCGATTGTCTTCTAATCCTATGGGGCAATCGCTCTTTTAGGTTCGTAGCGATCGCGTTCAGTATATCTATCTCAGATGGGGCAATGCCCTGAAGTTAGGAAATTGACAGGGTAAGAAAGATGGAAATCTATTTAGTCTTTGTTGATGCTATCCAGAACAGCAATAAGTTCTGGGCGGCTATTGTTGAAGATGGTAACTTAACAGTGCAGTGGGGCAGAGTCGGTTATAAGGCGCAAACGAAAATCCACACATTAGGCAATCATCAAAGAGCCATTGCTAAATTTCATAATCTGGTAGCAGAAAAGAAATCCAAAGGTTACAGCGAAAGCCAGCCAGAGATTGATGCTAGTCGCAGTGTTGCAGACATTAGACGAGCTATTCAATTATTGAATATTATCCGTCCTTCTATTGCTAATAGAATTTTTCACGATGGCTATATTAACGCCCTAAATGAATATCTGAAAATAGTACCAACACCTTTAGGGATGCAAATTGACTACCACAGAGTTTACCGCACAGTAGAAGATATTGACTATCAGCGAGAGTTACTCAACTCTCTGTTAGCGACATCTGCACCACAAGTTGCTGCGGTAGTTGTTGGTCATGCCCCTGAAGCGACAGCAGAACCCAATGTAGTCAGTCTCAAGACTATCAGTAAGAACTTCTGGCGACATTTGTGATTTAAAGGTGCAGATGTAAGCTTTTGATAAAAGTAGGAGCAAAAAACAATGTCCAACACAGAAAAACTACATTATGATTATGGCTCTGAATTTGAAGAGGGCGAAGAATCAAGTTGGTTGTGGATAGCAGAAATGAAAGAGCCAGCACTGCCTGAACCTCATTGTTATTCCTTGCTTCTTAGTGCGCGAGGAACTCGTGCGGCAGAGCTAATTAAAAATTTTCAGTCTTTATCCCCAGATGAAGCACAAGAGTATGCAAGAAAATTAGCTTTTGGCTAAGTAAAAAATAGAAGCTAAATATTCCCCAGTGCAGTATGTGCTGGGGGATATTTTTAACTGACTTTCAGCTTAATCGCTTGTTTATCCTCTGAGTTTTTTCGTATGACATCGCTTAAGCATAAGAATATCTTTTCTGAATATAGAATTTTAAGTAAATTTAACCACATCTACCTGACGAAAGTTTACAATATAATTACTGGAACTAATTTAGTTACAACCAAAGGCTTTGGTTTGACCCATGACTGATAATAAACAAGTTGTCTGCCAACTCACTCAACAAAAACCAAGACGTGTTTTGGTTGTAGCTCCAAGTGAACTAGCTATCCATCATCGTCACAGACAATCCCTTCAGACACTGCCTACTTTAAGCAATTACATTTTCAAAGTCATCGCTAAATTGTCCATCGTCAGTGCTATGTTGTTTGGCATCAGTGCATTGGGCTACTGGGGATTAGAAATCGTTGAAGCTAACACAATCCCGATAATAGAAGACAGATACGATTGGCAAACTCAAAAACATATTTGTTTCGGTTGGATGCTAGTTACTTTTTCTAGCTTCCTTGGGAGTACTTCTTTTGGTAACGAGTCCCACTAATCAGTTCCAAGAGAGTTAAGCAGCCTTAAAAATTAATGCGACGATAAATTTCAGTCAGGGGAATTTCTACGTTTAAACTGTGCAGCATAATCGTCCGCTCAAGGTGAGAGTGAACTTTCCATAGCCAGCTATCGTTACTGTTACGATCCAAATTGTGATACTGCTCAATGTAGGCTTCAGTTTGGCTTACAAGCAGATATTCGCAAAAGCTGGTAATCGAGCGATATTTTCTGAACTTGTCCCCTCGATCATAAGCTTCAGTAGATGGCGATAGAACCTCGACAATAAACATTGGATTGAGAATTTCATCATTGCGATTGCCATTGAACTCTGGTTCGCCATTAACAACCATCAAATCAGTATAAGTACCACACTGATATTCAGGAATCCAAAAAAAGCAAGTCGCTGTTATACAAACGAAAATCGGTGTCTCTCAATAAAAACCCTAGAGTTATTAAGAAGTTGCTGGCGATGGCACTGTGAGATTCTGAACCTCCCGACATAGTAATAACTTCTCCGTTGCGGTATTCATGGCGTTCGGGGTTTGTTTCTTCCATAGCCCGATACTCGTCTAACGTGAGGCGAGTTGTTATTACATCTGGGGGACTGGTTTGAGCAAAAACCATAATCAACCTCTTAAATAATTAGCTCTAAAACTATTATCGGCAATGGAACAAAGAATTGCTAATGAACGAATTCTCACCAAGCTATTGATTGGATTGGTGAGAATTTTTAATCGCCTTGTAAAAAATATTAAGGTAAATACTTAAACTCTCACGACTGAACCAATGTTAATGAATTTACCTACAATATTATCAAGCTTGATAAACTTATTTGAATCCTCTTCGGGTGTGTCAAAGTTACAAGCGACGGTACTGTAGTCTAATGTGGGAGCGGGATAGCCAGCAGAGTCAGAGGTGTAAATCCCGCCACCCTTGCCAGACTCGAATTTACCAGAACTGAGTTCGATTCCGAAAGCTTTATTGTGCCTGATAATACTGTTGCCTACTGTTAAGATACCATCATTGTAAATGCCACCGCCAAAGTGTGCTTGATTGTTACTGAGGGTGCTGTTGCTTAATATTAAAGCGCCATCATTGTAAATACCACCGCCAGACTGTGCTTTATTGTTACTAATAGTGCTTTTGGCTAATGTTAAGTTGCCATCATTGTAAACGGCAGCACCAATGCCTGCTTGATTGTTACTAAGGGTGCTATCAATCACGACTATATGATCATTAAAACCCAGATCACTATCTGGAGAAATAAGCCCGCTATAAAATATCCCTCCACCCGCATCTTTAGCCGTGTTACCACTGATTATACTGTGATTTACTATCCCACCACCATTAGTTACGTAGATGCCACCGCCATAATCTGCTGTGTTGTCAGTGATGCTGCCGTAATTTACTGTCAAACCACCAATGCCTACAATGCCGCCGCCAGATGGGGACCAATTGCCACTGATACTGCTGTAATTTACTGTACCTTGACCTGATATACCACCGCCGATGTCACCCGCCGAATTGCCACTGATACTGCTGTAATTTACTGTACCTTGACTTAATGAGATACCACCGCCGCTGCTACCTACCGAATTGTTAGTGATAATGCTGTAATTCACCTGAGCATCGTATATATAGATGCCGCCACCTTCTTCACTTGCCGAATTGTTAGTGACGGTGTCGTGATTGAGCGTGCCATAATGTAAATAGATACCGCCCCCTTCACTTGCCGAACTATTGTGACTGATGGTACTGTAATTCACCGATACTGAGTTAGGCTTGATACTAGTTTTTAAATCCTGGTCACTATAGATACCACCACCATAACCTGTTGTGTTACCAATGATGTTGCTATAGTTGACTGTGAGGCTGCCAGTATTATAAATACCACCACCATCACCGTTGGCAGATAAAACATCACCAGCCGAATTGTTACTAATAGTACTATAGTTGACTGTGAGGCTGCCAGTATTATAAATACCACCACCCGCACTGATGGTGTTTCCGTAGAAGTTTATTGCATTATGATATACTGTATTGCCAGTGATTATGCTGTTGTTTAAGGTAAGAACACCTTCATTGGAAATACCACCACCCCCTGGTGTGCCATTGGAGCCATTATATGTATTTGTAATAGTCAGCCCGTTGATTGCAGATATTACACCACTAGCAATGTCAAAAACACGATCAGCAGTATCATCCTTAATAGTTAGTTTGCTCGGATTTGTACCAACAATTATCAAGTCATCTGTGATACTCAAACCACTACCAGTCAAACTGATGGTATGAGCTAGCCCATCTGTAAACAGCCCACCAAAATTGATGATATCTTTTCCTGTCATGGCATTGGCATTTAGAACTGCCTGCCGCAGTGAACCTGCACCACTGTTGTTCGTATTAGTGACGGTAAATGTAGACATTCCGATTACTCCTGTTTTTTCGGTGTATAAAAATTGATATCAAGACAAATGCGATCGCCCGACTAGTCTGCCAAGCCCAAAATGCGCTTTTTCAGGTTGGGGTACATATTAGAGGTTAAAACAATTTCCCAAATAGCCAAGTTTACTCTCGTGAACTACTGAGAGCATTTTGAGATTGAAGTCTTAATTTTTTGACTTAATTGTGATGAATGTAAGTAGATTAATTCATTAACCAACACTTCTTCTTTTTTAAAGATTTTATTTATATATATGTCAATACTGTGTCATTAATATGTCAAATATGTATTGAAAAGTTCCACTACAAATCTTTCTAAAGATAGATGAATTCTTCAAGTAAAGGGCATCAAAATCCTCGTTAAGGAATAGCATTTTACTTTGTTTAAAGAATATAGCTGTGGTAGTTTACTTATCGTCTTGTCCGATTTGAAAATGAACAAACCACCTTTAGCTAGAATTTTATTTGCAGAGAGCAGATTTTCAGTTGCAAGTATTGGAGTGTAGAAAATCAAGAACAAACAAGCTTTATTTCAGATTTTGGTATCTTTAATGCTAGAATTTCAAGCGACTTAACTAGAAATTACTTATGAACCGAGCTTTTCGCAAATATCATCGTCAGATTGCCATTATTCTATGTCTTCCCTTGTTTGTGACTGTGCTAACAGGTATGTGTTTTACTGTTGTCCATGAATGGTTTCATCAACGAAAACTAGGTCAATTTATTCTGCAAATTCATACCTTAGAAATCATCCATTTAGAAAAAATATATCCAATTTTAAACGGTTTGGGATTAATTGGTTTGTTGATTACTGGTTTGAGTATGACAGGCTTATTTCGTCAACACTCAAATTCACAAACCAAAGCATAGTTTTGAGTTTCAAAACGTGATACCAAACTGGTGGTAGACTTTCAGTAAAAAAAATATCTTCCCCTCAATTTATTTATATTTATGGAGATTATCTTTTTACTTCTTAATCATTTTGTCTCTGTCCTTCAAACCAATGTCTCGACAAATACTTTTGCCTACTTGCATAAATTTGAAATTAATGCTGATAACTACATACAATACAAACTTGATTGAGACAAGTGAACTAATAGACGAGCCTAATCAGTCAGACAAAAACAAATTTCTTTACCCTCACAGTCGCTACTACGGTCAAGTTAAGCCGGATAACCTAGTATTTAATGCCAATCTCCAAGAATTCACACAAAAAGTTGGCTATATTACCTGTTTACAAACCAATGGTAAGCTTGCCCCAGAAGATGCTTACAACCAGATTAAGGCGCTTTGGAAACAGTTGAAGCGCAGTAAAAAAGAACTCTTGATTGGTAACGTGCAACCAGAGTAGCCCTAAAATTACTCCTTGGAGATGCGTTCATAAGTACGATTGATTATGGGCTGTGGTTGCAAAAGAATGAATTGACAAAAACTGATATGCTGCATAAAGGCTGGAGAAAACTAAGATACTTAGTTCTGGGTCAAAACTCAAATAGCTCACAAGTCTCTTTTTAAGAAATGTAAAAAACAGTTTTGAAATCCTGTTAGGACTGAATTTCGTAACTGTCATGATTCAGTGGTTGGTTTTTGGCATTTTGTAACCTTAAGCACCTAGATTTTTACTCAAAATATTCGAGATTTTCCTGACATCAGTGAAAGACATCAGGTTGACTGCAAATCATGAACTTGTAAAAACAATGCACAAAACAAAATCGTCGAAGACTGACTCATCTACCTATTCCAAATCCTTGGCACTAAACTCACACCCTCAATTAGCGCATAGATATTATGGTAGCGAAATCCAAAAAGCATCAGTTGTAGCTAAAACACAAACTGATATAGAGAATGAAAGCTTTGCAGAACAACAGATGGAAGCAACTGGACTTTCCATACAAGCTAAGTCTGGCTCGATTACGCCCGAAGGACAGGAACGCTTAACAGTTTTGCAAGCTAAGATGGACGGACTGTTAAATTATCGATTGTCACACGCCCGTCGTTTTGGTCATAATATTGCCAATATTCCACTGAGAAAGCTAGATACACCAATACAACCAAAACTGACCATTAGAGAAGCTGGAGATCAGTATGAGCAAGAGGCGGACGAAACTGCGCGTCAGGTAGTGCAAAAGATTCATCAACCACAGAGCGAAAAACTCCAGCGAGAGTCATTGTCCGAAGAAGAGGACGAACTGCAAATGAAACCGGAGCGCAGTATACAGCGAGATTCTCTGCCAGCCGAAGATGAGGAAATACAAATGAAGCCGATGGTGCGGCAGAATGATACTATAGTACAGAGGATGCCACGTAATAAGGATAAAGCTGTAAGTCAGTTAAATCCATCTGAAATACAACAAATCTACAGTAAGTTTGCAGCAAGCAAAAGGCAAAAAAAGCTGGAAGAAATTGTATGGGAAGGGCATTTAGAAGCAATCTCGGACGTTTGTGAAAAAAATAAATATACAATAGCCATACGAGAAACGGGCCCATTATCGATAAGAAGAATAGCGGAGGGAGCAAAAGCTAAACCCCACACTATATTAGAAAAATCAATTAAAGAAAGCTCGGTAAAGAAGGGATACAATAATCAGGCACAAGAGGTATTAACAAAGTTGGAACAATGGGACCTAGACGGTTTCGTAGGACATTGGAATGCGAATAACGAGTTAATAGGTCTAAGAATCGACAACATACCACCGAAAGTAGAGCGTCAAGTTTATATACAGAAAGACAATGGAATACCTTATGTTCCCCTGAATGTAAACCTTCCTGGTGGTGGGTTGGCTATACTACGGCTAAAAAGGGTGACAGGGTGGAAACAATATTTATATACCGGGGATTATGATCTCCACGAGATTTATTCAGCAGGCGCTGGAGGAGGTCAAATTGCTGAGGCTACTCCCGAAAAAGTTCGCCTATTAGACCGATTAAATAAGGGAATACAAAGCCAAGGAAGAAACTCTGCAATGCGTAGTGGGAAAGCAGAATTACAGGGAGATCCAAAAAGAGTCCATGTGGAAGGAGAGTATGCGATGTTTCAGCATGGTGATCAAGCCACATATCGAATGAACCAGCATTTAGAAGCGCAAGAGATGGAGAGCAATGTAGCTCAACTAGTTCAGGCGGTTGCCACAGAAAGCGATGAACCAATTGCCTGGTGTCGAATGGGAAAATGGTTCGTTACTTTGGATAAATACGAACACGATGTTTTCCGAATTATGCATGGCATTAAAAAACCTCATACATGGAACAACAGCGAAGATCAAAGGACAAAAACAGGAAAACATACAGAACAGTATCTATAATTTGTTATGTCTCTTCTGTATTCATATCTATGGTGACGGCGAGAAGATTACCACAACTGAAGCTCATCCTTTTTGGGTACAGGATAAGGTATGGGTAAAAGCGATTAGAGAAAAAGGAGTGCTTTGACAGAAAATTAAATTCCCAACTCTCTTGCTTATTTTCACCATTTGCATAACTATAAGTATTAGTATGGATGATTTTAGTCTTTTCTGGATTGCTTTTAAAACTTCTCAGACTTTGAAATGATTCTTTGACATCACCAACTGGTGTATATCGCGTCCAAATTCCATGCCAATTAAGCAAATGGTTAGTACAATAATTCCAATTTCGTTCTTTTGCATCCATAATATTTGTGTCCAAAGTATATTTAAAATCTCTATGCTAAAGTACTGAATTCCGAAACTTTTCCTGCCTAATTATTTATAAGCTTTAAGAGATTTGTTAGTGTCGTTCCTGAGTAGTATTGAATATCGGGAGAATGAGTAACTTTATCTACAACAAAACCAATCTTCATTCCAGATGTATAGGTGGCTCCAGAACGAGTAGTTTGTTCAATGCGAATTTCATACTCAACAGGTTGCCCTGGTTGAAACCAAGAATCAAAGCGATCGCCCAAATTGATTTGATAAGCATCCGCCCAATGAGGATAGGCTCGATTTGGAACAAGTGGGTAAGATATCTCGCTGACTTTAGAGTTGTTCTGGGATAAAATAATTGTCAATTTAACCGTTTTTAACTCTCCCAGAAGCTTACCTTCATCTAGAAGAGTAAAATTGCGGGGATCGGGGAAGCGATCAAATCCAATAAATTTAAAACGTCCTAACCGTTTAGGGTGAATGCCTCCAGTAACCACAATTTCGGTTTGGTTTTGCGAATTATTAAGAATATAATCTAATGTGCCTGGAATATAAAATTGCAATTTCCCTGATTCAGTAATTTCAGCTTTTAGCAGAGGATCTCCTAAATCTTGTGGGCGTTTAACAGTTTGCCAAGACATTTTAAAAGAACTTTGGACGGTTTCTAATAAACGATAACTATCTCGGACATCCGAACCAGTACCAAGTAGACTTCGTAGACCCGTTTTGTTCGATAAATTTTTCTTGATCAGCCTAATGCTTCGATCAACTAACATACTAACGCGATTGCCATAACTAATTTGTTCTTGAGGAATTTCTGTACCCTTGACTAACAATACTTGACCGTAACTACCAAGTTCCCCATCTCTACCGTTGCGTCCCGGTTGACCAATAAGGCCATTCTCACAAGTAAAATCTCTCTGCTGTGATAGACCAATATATTTCCAGCTATAACGGTAGTTTGGATCTAAAATTGGTAGCTGGGGTTGATATTGTTGTTCGTCGTAGAACGCATCACCCGAACAGCGAAATAATTCTCTTTTAATTTCTTTCCATTCAGGGTTAGCTACATTGATTTGTTGTACCATCAATGCCCAAGTACAATAATTTACACTCCAGCGCGGTTGAGTACAGTTACATCCACTACCTGCTTGTCCGCCCTTTCCTGCAACACCTCCCCTCCCGCCCCGATTACGTAACACCACATTCTTGAGTTGAGATAATGACTCAAAGTAAACAGTAGCATTACCGCCATGACCACCATTACCGCCATGACCACCGTTACCGCCATTGCCGCCTTTAGCACCGCATACATTCGCTGTCACATTCTGGGGCTGTTGGCATCCAGAAGCTGGTTCACCAGAAATAGCAGATTCTCCCGCTTCGCCATCTGTACCGGAGAGGTCAATCGGTTGTAGTTGTTCGCTAGCGCGAATTATTTGATCTGATGCAGAGTTTCCATCTCGTCCAGACCGACCATCTACACCATTTCTACCAGCTTGGCCAAAAGTTTGTACTTCAGCAGCAACAACATTGACAGCTAGACTGTTAATAATTGTTGCCAGAAGGCATAGTTTGAGAATGTACTGAACCGGCTGATTAATATTCACACAAGTCAAATAAATTAAATAAAACTTTTGGTATAGCAATCCTAAATGAGTTACGAACTGGGGTTTGAGTTGAGTAAAGCCAATCATCATTGTTTTGTTGGGTACTTTCTTTATACAAGTGGTTTATTGAAGGCAGTGGTTGCTACAAATGAACCACCGACATTTGAACTGCCATTAGAACCAAAAAAGATGCCATTGGGATTTACAAAAAACACGTTATGTGAAATTGGTACGAATTAAGTCATCAATATTAGAAATATTGTTACCAGTCACACAAGTAAAAATGCTATTAAAGACTAGTCAAGCATCAATCAGGTTACAAAGTTTTTATTATTTAGCAATTAATCTAATAAAATTTCATTCTTCAACTCAAATTTTTCGCAAAAACTTAAAAATTTTACAACCCTTTACAAACATAGCCCTCAAACGCAAATTTCTCACAAACAATAAAAATCAATTCACATCGCTTGATGTAAGATATTTTTTGATACATCATCAATTGAAATTTATGATGGTAAACAAGGTAAGTACAAAATAGCCATTGTCAAGCTAAAACAGTTACCAAGTTTTTTGTTTGTACTGGGATTGAAACACGGCTTGAAAATGAACAGACCACTGTCGGAGAGAATTTTCTTCGCAGAGATAAAAGTACTGTATCCTAAAGCTGAGGTCAAAAGCATCCACCGAGAACCATAGGGGTCAGCAGTCCAACACTCTTGCCACAGTTGCGTAACTGAGGGCTTACCAATCGTGCAAAAGAAGATTTGCTGTTGTTCTACTTTTCTGGTCATGGTGTGACAGTAGAAAACAGAGATTTTTACTTTTCGACTCGTATCATCAGGAAAGATCAGGGGAAATTGAGGACAGCCTCAGCTGTAGCAGCGACAAATGTACATTGTTTGATGAGTGAGAGTAAGTCTAAGCGACAGGTGGTAATTTTAGATTGCTTTTTCAGTGGTGCTTTTAGCAGTTTTGGGCTTGGCTTTGGCACGTTTGTGTAAGCTTGATATTTAGTTGTCGCCATTATTAGTTTCCAAGAATCTGCCACCGTTGCACAAAGCCAGAAGTATTGACCATTTAATGAAATTCACGTATTCAAAATGCTCTCATTAAGAAGAAACAAAAATTTTGAATTGATTAATTTGCTCTTTTCTTACCCCCACTGATTCAAAGAATCAGTGGTCTACAAGACGCTCTCTACGAGACGCTGCGCGTAGCGTCTCGTAGAGAGCATCTTGTAATTTTGAATTGATAAGAAGGGAATTTGGAATTGATTTGACCTATGCCCCGTTGGTCAAAGTACTGTAGCAGAAAGAGCTATCTGCAAAGATAAATTTCTCAAAGCCAGTGGTAGACAAGGTAATGGTGTTGCCGTTGTTGTTAAAACTGATGTCAGCAGTTTCAAGGGTATTGCCAGAACTAACACCAGATACGATCAGTTCAGAGCGATTGAAAGCGCCCAGATCGAGAGTGTCAAAACCTTTACCACCATCAACAGTCGCAACACCGAATCCTTTAAAGTAGTCATTCCCAGCACCCAGTTGAATACTTAACCCGCCACCAATAGAGACTTTCTGTTGAACCCCATCTATGATGCTGGTGGCAATAATTTTGTCATTACCATCCCCAGTCTTGATGACTCCTTCTCCATAAATGCCGTAGGCAGAACTATCGCCGTAGCCAACAACACCATCACTTGTTGTTGTAGCCTGTCCGATAATGGTGTCGTTTCCGTTTCCTGTATCAATGACTCCATTGTTGAAGATGCCATAGGTGGTGGCGGTTGCTCCTGAACTGTTCCCATTACCCGTAATCGTGTCCTCGCCCGTCCCTGTAGTGATGGTGGCATCTTTAACGTTAAAGATGCCGATCCCAGCACCACCCCCAGCATCACCGTCGCTCCCATAGCCGCCATAGCCGCCATAGCCCCCATTACCCGTGCCAGTAATCGCGTCGTTTCCATCCCCTGTATTCAGTTTGCCAGTGTTAGCAATGCCTGTTCCAGTACCACCGCCACCCTCGAACCCACCTTTGGGGCTGTTGCCGCCATTACCCGTGCCAGTGATCACGTCGTTTCCGTCCCCTGTATTCAGTTTGCCAGTGTTAGCAATGCCTGTTCCAGTTCCACCATCGCCGTTGGTGCCAAGGAGGGGAATGTATTTGTCGCTGTCTCTGGTGCCGCCATAGCCACCGTTGCCGCCAATACCAGTGCCAGTGATCGCGTCGTTTCCGTTTCCTGTATTCAGTTCGCCATTGTTGGCAATCCCAGTTCCAGTACCGCCGTCGCCGCCATCGCCGCCAGCACCGCCAAAGGCGTAATCAGTATTGCTAACATGGCCGCCGATACCGCCATTGCCGCCCTTCCCTGTGCCAGTGATCGCGTCGTTTCCGTTTCCTGTATTCAGTTTGCCATTGTTGGCAATCCCAGTTCCAGTACCGCCGTCGCCGCCCTTACCACCGTTACCGATATCGCCGACGACATCGCGGCCGCTGCCGCCGTTGCCGCCATTACCTGTACCAGCGATCGCGTCTTCTTGGCAACCTGTATCTAGACTGCCATCGTTAACAATACCTGTGCCATTGCTGCCCTCTAAGCCATACTGATTCTTCCCGTTGCCGCCAGTACCAATACCAGTCAGCTTGTCTTTTCCTGAAAGTGTACGGATGTAACCTCCAGTTAAAATATCGATACCAATTGCTGGAGAGGCATTAACCTCTTCTCCTATTAGAACGTCGGAACCGAGGGTACCGATGAAATTCGATGGAATACTAAGTCTAGCCATAAAGCAAATTCTCTCAATTAGGTTAGTACGGGTGGTTTGCTTATTTGCTTGAGCAGTTTCTCCAAAAATCTCAAAATCACTTTCTCCAAAAGCTTTTGAGTGATTGAGTTTCTTCTTCTATAACTCACTTCATCTCAGTAAACTTCCAACCTATTAATTAGGTTCTACAGCACTAAATTCAGATTCTATACTAAAAAGTTTATTCAACTGGCACTTTAGTATTAATTCTCCATAAAAGTAACGCAAGAACCCGAAAATAAAACTGGGTTGAGTAGCTTCCAAGGTGCAAACCTAACAGTTGCTCAACCCTACAAACTGCTTGCATCATGAGGCGATTGAGTTATTCAAATTTCAGGTGGACAAAGTTTTGCGACGCCGAATAGCCCTTCGTAGACATTGCTACTTGTCCTCACATCAAAACTTCCCACGCTAAATGCTAAATTTTATTTAGCCGCCCAGCAGGAGTTTTCTTTTTCTTATGTGGTTCTGGTCTGCCGATTCAGTAGAACAAGAATTATTTGATTTGTACGCTCCAGCCCTGCAATCGCTCGGCGTAAATTTTAATGACGAGCAACTCCAAGAAACTCTAGAAGTATGTAGCTATGGTTTAGAAGATGCCTTCAGGAGTGCAATAATTTATATACTCTGGCTCGAAGAAAATCTGAAGCCTATCTACCCAACTGCGATACTAATTGAGGCACTGGCAAATCAATGGCGAACCAAGCACTGGAAACCGGAGTATTTAGAACTTGAACAGTTGCTCTCACCCGGAAAGCGCTGGTGGAGGGCAGCAGTGGATAAGTGGGGTTACGACGAGCGTAATCAACTGGTTGCAGACATATTTTACGACCACGGTCAGGAATTTATTAAGTTCCGAAATGGTAAAGAAATTCTGGTTGACACTGCTTATAAATGGGGATGGGAGCGAGTCGCAGATTATGCGTCCCCATTTTCAGAAAGTAATTCGTCGCTTGGCAGTATCAATGCAAGGGAATCTTGAGCTACACCTTCTGCATTATCCGGTCGCATATTTGACAGAAGCAATAATCGCCTCATGCGGTCATTTTTCAGGAGCAGGGACAAGTGCGGCAGAACTTTCACCCTCATGATTTGCTTTGACTTCTCTACCCGAAACTGAATTTTCAGTCATCAACGTTCGCACAGCGTCTCGTAGAGAAGCGGGATTACCTGCTTCTACAAGCTTTGGTGTTTGTTCTGCGATCGCTGTCGCTGATCTTGGAGAAAATTCATTTTGGGCGACGGGCGAGTTTTTCAGTGGGGGTTATGATGTATTCAATCACCTCGTTGCTGATGTGTTCTACAAGAATAGGCAAGAATTCATACAATTCACCAACATTTCTTCGCTGTTGGTAGAGACTGCTTGACGTTTAGAGTTTGTGAGAGGAATGGCACTAAGACTCATGTGAAACCTCGTGAGGGCTATCTTGTTGGGGGTAGGGTGTAGGCTGAGTGTGTTCCAGACAATTGAATGCGAGTGCGTCAAGTAGTTCAACATCTTCTTAATTCCCTACACCCTTTCATCCAGGAATACCAGGGTTTTACGCTTTTCAAGCGTGCCATTCGTTTGTGAGAGTTAGAGCTATCGTCTGATTTAAATAATCCTTAATTATTTTTTATCTGACAATTTATGTGATATTTACTCTGTATCAGTATTTATCCTTTAATCCACAAAATAATACATAGTTAGGGCCAAGCAATCTTAGACTTATACATCACAAAATCACTTAATTTGGAACTCTGCAATGGGCAACAAACTCTGGAATTACCTTCGTTATGACAAGAAAGACGTAAATGGCTGGCTGCAACGAGTTGATGCCGAGATCATCGGTTCAATATTGGAATTTCAAGACCAACAAAGCATTGCAGGTGGGTGCGTAGAGATAGGCGTTCATCATGGCAAGTCATTCATTCCTTTGTGTATGGCACTGCGGGGTGATGAATCGGCGCTGTGTATCGACATCTTCGATGATCAGAGCAAAAATTTGGATTTTTCTGGAAAAGGGGACTTCAATTCATTTCAGGCAAACTTGGCTAAGTTTCATCTTGACCCCTTGCGAATTCGCGTATTCAAAGGCTCGTCGGAAGATGTCTCTCATGACTATATCCTTCAGCAAGTAGGTCCGGTGCGATTTTTCAGTGTGGACGGTGGACACTGGAACTCGATTGTACAGAATGACTTACGTTTGGCTGAAAAGACCTTGGCAAGGGACGGCGTAATCGCTCTGGATGATTTTTGTCGCGCTGAATGGCCTGACGTGACTGCCGGCTATGCGCTGTGGCGAGAAAAGACACAGTCCGACATTGTTCCTTTTGCGGCTGGTTCAAATAAGCTCTTTCTGTGCCGAAAAGATTTCGCTGCGGACTACCGTGCTGCGATCAGAACACCCTTTCTTGTCCATTATTTTAGCAAGAGCTACCGATCCGAAAACGCCGAAATGGATTGTTATCGCGTGGAGCTTATCCGGCAAGATGAGACGCGAATTAAAAGTGCTTTTACGCTCTTATTAAAAATATTTTGCCCGGATATATTCGTCGCTTTGATAGCCAGGATTCGTCGGAATCCGAATTGATCGCATTCAAACGAATTCCTTCTTGGGCCTAACAATGCCATACAAACGCACGCACCGTAACAACATAGCATTAATTGAAACAACAACTGTCGAAACGCTCATCAGTATTGCACCCACAGCAGACAATAAGATAATGCCGAACTATCAACCAACACCCCATCCACGATCGCAACCCCCCACTGCGGAAGCTTCGCCAGCAGCTTCTTGATCACAATCTGCTTTCGCGGGATCATCGCAGCACTCTTGCAAGAAGTCAAAACCCGGATTCTGTCCCGAATTTTCGGCTAATTTGAGTTTCTGCATACGTTCCGGTCGCATATTTGACCGTGCAACAATCGCCTCATGCGACCACTTTTCAGGATTTGGCACAGGCGCGGTGGAAGTTTCATCCTCATGATCTGCTTTGAGTTCTACACCTGAAACTGAATTTTTAACCAACAACGTTCGCACAGCGTCTCCAAGAGTTGCGGAATTACTTTCTTCTACTTGCTCTAATATCCCCAGCAAGTGGGAATTATGCTAGCTGCTGCAACCCTTTATTGAGCATCCATAAAAACAAACAGATGGGCTACTTTTCCATTTTCTATGACAAAAAAATCCATGCCAGTTAAGACATTAGGCTGGGAACCGCTCCGAATATCCCAGAATAATCGAGCCCCATTTTGCGTACTTTCCATCGGTTTTGTTGCCACAAAATTGAAATCAGCATCGTCCGCAAATAGTTTGTCGATAAAGTCAGAAACGGCGCTAATGTCGGTAAGGATAAAATCCTTGTCATACATTTTTATATCGTCTGCATAGATGGTTTGCATCAATGCATCACGCGTTGTACGGTCTTTTTCATTCCAGACAGCAGTATGTGTTTGCTGGAGATAATTTATTACCTGTGCATCCATGAGTAGACTGGCTAGTTTGTTTTCTAAAACGATATGACTTTACTGCCCAAAAGTTAAGCGTTGTCTTTAATGCGGAACGTTGAGCGGGAACAGCGTGTAGTTTAATCAGTCGAGTCAAATATCAAGCTGAAGGCATTCTCGATAATGACTCTCAACCGTATTTGGTGGAATTACCTAATAGCACCGACAGTTATCACTATTGCTGTTTCCGGTTGCACTACTCAGACTCCTAACACTCAGGATTTAATTGCTCAGTCGCCAAAAAATAACCACTTAGTCCGTACTTTATCAACACAGTCTGATTCAGGTTATTCGGTTGCGTATTCTCCAAGCCCTGTGGGAATAATTCTTGCTAGTGCTGGTGCTAATGTAAAGCTTTGGAATCCTAACACTGGTAAACTGTTTCTTACTTTATCAGTCCCAGCTTGGACTGTCAGTTTTAGCCCGGATGGTCAAATTCTCGCTAGTGGTTCTCAGGACGGCAGCATAAATTTATGGGATGTTCAAACAGGAAAACTCATCCGTACACTCAAGCACTCAGATCCAGTAATTGGTGTAGTCTTTAGCTCAGATGGACAAACTCTCCTTAGTAATCTCGATCTCGGCTCTATCATCAGGTTGTGGAATTGGCGTACTGGAGAAATCATTCGTATAAAGGACGATCCCGACGCTTATCAAAAAGGATTTGAGAATTTCAAGACTCAACCAGCCACCTTTAGCCCGGATGGTCAGACCTTATTTGCGACAAGTGGTTCTGGTTCTCTGCTCCAGTCTTGGAATGTCAAAACTGGTAAACGAACAGGTAGTTTCGAGGCGAAATCATCAATTAATGCTGTCGCTATCAGCCTAAATGGAAACACTTTAGCTGCTGGCATTCGGGATAAGGCGATTAAGCTGTGGAATATTCATAATGGTAAACTTATTCATATTTTAACTGGTCATCAAGGTGAAGTCAGAACTATTGCTTTTAGCCCAGATGGAACACTACTAGCTAGCGGTAGTCGCGATGGCACTGTCAAATTGTGGAATGCTACTACTGGTAAAGAAATCAGCACTTTTACAGCACACAAACAACAAGTTTCCTCTGTCGCCTTCAATCCCGATGGCAAAACACTTGCTAGTGCTGGGCAGGATGGCACTATTAAGATTTGGCGTGTATCTCCGCAATAAATAATAAATTTATGGGCTTATCTTCATCACGTTTACTCCAGATGGAAACCGCCGCATCATCTCCTGCAACGCCACAGCCTCACCATCCGGCGTGTACACCACATCGCCCGACATCGCAATCACAATCCTCTGCCGCCTTGCCCACTCAAACCAAGCAACTACACGAGACTTAGCCTGCTATGCCTCCGGTTTGATCCCTTCTTTACAAGAAGCCACTTTCTACAATTTCTAGTGACTTAACACCATTACTGGTTCGGAGCGCTTCTTTCAAAGTCAGCGATCGCACTAGCCCCCCAATCCACCAACACCTCATCCACAACTGCAACCCCCCACTGCGGAAACTTCACCAGCAATTTCTTGATCACTATCACAAGTGCCGGATCGTCATTCCAACACTCTTGCAAGAAATCAAACCCCGGATTCTGCCCCGAATTCCCCGCAATCTTGAGTTTCTGCATACGTTCTGGTCGCACATTTGACCTCGCAACAATCGCATCATGCGACCATTTTTCAGGATCAGGGACAAGCGCGGCGGAACTTTCACCCTCATGAACGGCTTTGACTTCTACACCCGAAACCGAGTTTTCAACCAACAACCAAGCGGGATTACCCTGTTCTACCTGCCCCTGAGTTTGATTAGTGATCGTTACTTGTCCCCACATCAACATCAATGCAAGGGAATCTTGATCTACACCTTCGATCTCACTTTTTCGCATTGCTCCCGCCACTGCGTTGGGCGGGTAATGCCCGATTAAACAACCACAAAGTTGTTTTCGGTTAGTGTAACACCACCCAAAATCTGTGCAAATTTTATCTGAGTAAACCCAGATGCACTACCATCTCGGTCAAAATACAGTCCACCTGTACTTGAGTCATAGATAAATCGCTGATTGCTTGTCGTTGCAGATATTCCGATGGTAAACTGATCGGCTGAGAGTGAACCTGGTGATAACTCACCACCAAAACCAGCAGCCGATACCTCAATCAATTCATTAGTGGCGTTGAAGTCATAAAGACTATCAATACCTTCATTGAAACTATTGAAAGCAAAGGTATCAATACCATTCCCTCCATAAAGGGTATCATTAGCGTTGCCACCTATGAGGATATCGTTACCATTCCCTCCATAAAGGGTGTTCTTGCCTAATGCACCAGAGGCACTAAGAGAATCATTACCATCCCCACCATTGAGTAGATTATTGCCTGATGAACCGTCAGTACTCAAGTTATCATCATCAGCGCCACCATCGAGGAGGTTATCGCCTGTTGAATAGTCAACATTTAAGGTATCGTTACCAGCGCCACCGTTGAGAGTATTCTTTCCAGAGGCAGCGAAGAATCCTCCGTAGTAGTCAAAGGAGCCGGAGGCTGTGAGAGAATCATTGTCATCGCCACCATTGAGTAGATTATTGCCTGTTGAATAGTTAATATTAAAGGTATCGTTACCAGCACCACCGTTGAGGGTGTTATCGCCTAAAGAGGGAACAATGCCGTATCTGGTAGTATTCCCAGAGGCGAATAAATAATCATTGCCATCGCCACCATTGAGTAGGTTATCGCCTTTTGAAGCTTCAACATCTAAAGTATCGCTACCAACGCCACCATTGAGTAAGTTATTGCCTGTTGAATAGTTAGCAGTCAAGTAATCAGTACCAGCTCCACCGTTAAGAGTATTATTGCCTGAGGCACCAAAGTAACTGAAGTAATCGAAGCCAGAGAGGACAAGAGAATCATTGCCATCGTCACCATTGAGTAGGTTATTGCCTGTTGAATAATCAACATTCAAGTAATCATTATCAGCACCACCATTGAGGGTGTTATTGCCTTCAGTGGTAGCGGCACTTAGAGAATCATTGCTATCGCCACCATCGAGCAGGTTATCCCCTGATGAATAATCAACATTCAAGCGATCGTTACCAGTACCACCAAACAGGAAGTTATTGCCTTCACCATCCTTGAGGGTGTCATTCCCCGCACCACCGATGAGAGTATCATTCCCCGCACCACCTCTGAGGATATCGTTGCCACTTAAGCCTTTAATGATGTCATCACCCCCCTGACCATTGATTACATCATCTGAGTTGTCAAAGCCGTTAACATTATTGTTCAGGTCGTTAAGGAAGGTGACTGTGTTCAAGTTGAAGATAGTGCTTTGGGTGGAGTTGGCATTGAAGACATCAAAGCTATCCGTGATGCTAGTTTGCCCATAAAACAGGATATTACCGGAGTTGACAGTGGCTCCTGTCGATAAGCTGAGGTTATCCAGGTTTTCCAGAGCAAAGTTTTGCAGAATAACTGGGACACTACTGACTTCTTCAAAGGTGATTTCCAGATTGCTGCCATTCTGGGTCAGCAGCAAATTTTGGGCAGTGAAGCCATCTTCTTGGAATTTTAGGGTGTCCACTTCGGAAATGATTGCTGCTGGCGGGTTTGTTCCTTTACCTACGCCACCAAAATCGGTGATGATATTAGTGTCGTTACTACCGTAGTTGAAAATAAATTTATCATTGCCGCCTCCACCAGTCAAAGTGTCTTTGCCAAAGGAGTTTGTGATGGTGTCGTTGCCTGCAAGACCCTTAATCGTGTCGGACTCGTAAGTACCTACTAGAGTATCGTTGCCGTTGGTTCCAATGATATTTGCCATGACTTTTACCTAAAATCGATTTTTTTTAGTAACTTCAGTTCTCAATCTGCTATTTGTGCAGTTTTTAACACAAATAACTCATCGGAATTTGACTTTTTAGACGTTTGTGACAGACTTTATATGTCATCATTGAGAAATAGCCATATTTCTCGAAAATTCACTAAATAAGAAAGCTTTTACGTAACAATTATCTAACTATCTCAGACTATCTAAGTCTTAAGCACTGTACAAATTAATAAGCGTATAGATTCAGAATAATCGGTCATTTCAAGGTTTTTAAGCATACTTTTTTGGGATAAATTACTGACAATTTAATGCCTAAAACCCATTCTTGATATTTTTTTTTTGCCAGTGCCTAAGTCTTACTAACTTGAAAATAGTCAAAATCTGACTCTTAGAGAGAAAGAGATTTTTATGCCCTCCTTGTGGCTATTCTCCGTAGATATATACCTTGAACATAGAGAACAATCGAATGCGAGATGCTTAAAATTGCACCTCGCAATTCAAGTATTTACTAAACAACCACAAAACTGTTATTAGTTAGTGACAAGCCAGTAGATAGTTGTGCAAATTGTATCTTAGTAAACGCCCCTGCGCTGCCATCCTGATCAAAGAACAATGCACCAGTAGTCGAGTTATAGATAAATCGCTGAGTGCTAGTGTTTGCAGATGTTCCAATGGTAAACTGATTTGCTTTGAGCGAACCAATGGATAACCCACCACCAAAATTAGCAGCCGATATCTGAATCACTTCATTCGTGGCGTTAAAATCATAAATAGTGTCTAAGCCTTCATTGAAACTATTGAAAGCAAAGGTATCAACACCATCTCCTCCAATTAGACTATCATTACCGTTACCACCTGTGAGGTAGTCATTGCCGTTGCCACCGTTGAGTGTGTTATTACCTGAGGCAGTAAATGCAGAAAGAGTATCATTGCCATCGCCCCCAGAGATTAAATTATTGCCTGATGTATAGCGAGTAATAGTTAAGTAGTCGTTGCCATTACCGCCATCTATCGTATCATTGCCACCATAACCTGTGGAGAGCGTATCGTTGCCATTGCTGCCCACAATGTTGTCATTGTAGAATGTACCGAAAATATTTAATCGTTCAATATTCTTATAGTTAACCCGATACGTACCTGCTGTAATTGAGCCAATATTAGTAGTGGCATTGAATGTCGAAGTAATCCCTCCTGTAGCATTGCTATAATCGATGGACAATAAATCGTCACCCTTACCGCCATCTATCGTATCATTGCCACCATTACCCGTGGAGGAGAGCGTATCGTTGCCATTGCTGCCCACAATGTTGTCATTGTAGGCTGTACCTGAAATATTTAATCGTTCAATATTCTTATAGTTAACCCGATACGTACCTGCTGTAATTGAGCCAATATTAGTAGTGGCATTGAATGTTGAAGTAATACCTCCTGTAGCATTGCTATAATCGATGGACAATAAATCGTCACCCTTACCGCCATCTATCGTATCATTGCCACCATTACCCGTGGAGGAGAGCGTATCGTTGCCATTGCTGCCCACAATGTTGTCATTGTAGGCTGTACCTGAAATATTTAATCGTTCAATATTCTTATAGTTAACCCGATACGTACCTGCTGTAATTGAGCCAATATTAGTAGTGGCATTGAATATCGAAGTAATCCCTCCTGTAGCATTACTGTAATCGATAGACAAAACATCGTCACCGTTACCGCCATCTATCGTATCATTGCCACCATTACCCGTGGAGAGCGTATCGTTGCCATTGTTACCCACAATGTTGTCATTGTAAGCTGTACCTGAAATATTTAATCGTTCAATATTCTTGTAGTTAACCCGATACTTACCTGCTGTAATTGAGCCAATATTAGTAGTGGCATTGAATGTCGAACTAATCCCTCCTGTAGCATTGCTGTAATCGATGGACAATAAATCGTCACCCTTACCCCCATCTACCGTTTGAGTAATTGAATAAGAGGGGGAAGTAGATGGGGATGAGGGGCTAACATATAAGGAATCATTGCCATCGCCCCCAGAGAGTAAATTATTGCCTGTTGAATATTCAGCACGCAATGTATCATCACCAGTACCACCGTTGAGGGTGTTATTACCTGAGGTGACATCATAATAACCAAAATCGAAGTACTGGATGTAATAGCCAGAGATGGAGAGATAATCATTGCCATCGCCTCCATTCAGCAGGTTATTGCCTGTTGAATATTCAGCACGCAATATATCATCACCAATGCCACCGTTGAGGGTATTATTGCCTGAGGAGCTAAAACGATAGTTCGATCTATACTCATCATAGCCAGAACTGGAGAGATAATCATTGCCATCGTCCCCAGAGAGTAAGTTATTCCCTTCTGGAGACACAACCAAGCGGTCATCACCAGTACCACCGTAGAGAGTGTTATTGCCTGAGGAAGCAATAAAGGAGTATCCATACTCAGTATTAAGGTAAGAGGAATCAAGAATATCATTCCCATCGCCTCCAAATAGTAAGTTATTGCCTTCTGAAGCTCGAGCGTACAATTGATCGTTACCAGCGCCACCATTGAGGGTGTTGTATCCTGTTGAAGAGTCAACAATCAAAATATCGTCGCCAATACCACCCACAAGAGAGTTATTGCCAGTATCATCTAGGAGGGTATCATTCCCGATGCCACCAATGAGAGTATCATTCCCTGTACCACCCCTCAAAAGATCGTTGCCACTTAAGCCATCGATTTTGTCGTTACCCCCCTGACCATTAATCACATCATCTGAGTTGTCTAAACCTGTAATGTTATTGTCCAGGTTATTGAGAAAGGTGACTGTGTTTGCAATGCCGATGCTCGTATCAGTAGAATTGGCATCTAGAACATTAAAGCTATCGGTAATGGTAGTTTGCCCATTAAACAGAATATTACCAATGGCTGGTCTTGTACCAGAAGCTTTCAAGTTATCCAAATCTTCTAGTTTGAAGTTTTGCAAGATTACTTTCAAACTCGGGTCACTAAAATATACTCGTGAATCTTCAAATCCTAAATTTTCTTGTATATCTTGAAAGGTTATTTCCAGATTATTACCATTCTGGGTTAGTAGCAGATTTCGCGCAGTCGATTCCTCATCAAGGAATTTGATAGTATCAACTTCGGCAATAACTGCTGCTGTGGGATTTGTACCTTTACCTACACCACCAAAATCAGTGATAGTATCAGTGCCATCATTGGAGCTGTAAACAAATGTATCCTTCCCACCACCACCCCTTAGGGTATCGTCGCCATTACTACCTGTAATGTTATCATTCCCAGCTTTCCCGTTAATTGTGTCAGTGCTGTCAGTGCCAAATAGAGTATCATTCCCGTCGGTTCCAATGATATTTGCCATTACTTTTTCCTACCTGAATCGATATTTTGAAGTAAATTAAGTTATCAGTTGTTAATGCTGTTTTGGCACAGAAAAATTTGCCGAAATTTGATGATTTCGACATACTTCAATCTCACCCTTGGGGGTTACGAATTTTTTCGGAAGGTTTTCCTTTTGATTAACTTGCAAGTATTACTTATCGAAGTACTTCGGACTATTTAAGTCTTAGGCATTCTACAAATTCCAGAGGATCTGAATTCACAAAAAGCTAATTTCAAGCTAATTTAAATCACCCTTGATCAGTAGCATAGGCAAATATTTACCATACACACTGCTGACAAAGCATCGAAAAATCAAGCTCCGAATCTTTGAAAAACAAATCTCATTGTTTTTGTCCATGCGTAAGTCTTGCTAGCTTGAAAACAGGGCAACAAATATTTATGGACTTGTTGTGGGGTATTTTCCTTTGGTATCTAGCTAAAAAATACAGAACAGCTTACGAGGAATAAAGAAATAAATTTTCAGCAAGCCCTAAATAATCTGCTAATAAATACCATACAGAATATTTACTGAGTTATTCATCTCTAAAAAAATAACTTTACATATTCTTCATCGTATTTACTGAACAGATGTATGTAGAAGCACTAATCTTTATCTATTCTTTATATTTATCTAGTAAATTCTTTGCAGAAAGTGGCAGACAGATACTCCAAGAGTTTTTACCAATTGGGGGAAAGTCTTAGGATTAATCACCTCTTCCACCTTGAATTCATAAAGATATCCATAATGCCTGAAATATTGACACTGCTTACAGCGCTTCCGGCTATTATGCAATATAGTTTTCTCCTTGCCCCTCTCCTATCATTGCTTTCAGCTTTTAGGATGTACCTCATAGCTGCCGGAAGTGCTGTATAAATGGGGATGGGAGCGAGTCGCAGATTATGCCTCCCCTGAACGTTGATGGGACAGAAACGACGGACTTTGAGTAAAAAATACTGAAAATGCACTTAATCCTGCATCGCTCATTTTATAGCGTTTGTTTTTGCCTGTTCGCTTATCAGGAAAATCCTTTAGGATTGACTGAAAGTATTGCACTATTTCATCAAAAATTCCTGGCTGATTCAAAAAAAAACCTGTACTTACGAGTATTGAGATACAAAAACCATATCTAAAACTTGAAATTTTGCATAGCCTCGAATAGACTTATCCGCAAAAAGTAAATGCTTACTGTGAATGGGTTTGAGCAATTCAGATTGAATAGGCGATCGCTATCTTACTCTACGAGAAAATAGGTGTTTGGCGGCATTCTGAGACAAAAAATTAAAATTAGAGTAAAAAGTACAAAACGATGAAATCAATTTCAGGATAAAAAATTAAGTATTAATGGTTAAGGATACTAAGCGATTAAGTCTTAACCTAATCAGCCCACAAACTGCCAGAATTACCTGACTATATCGATGACGAGCGAGACGGAATTTTTCCGAGGCTACTCGAAATATTTTTACCCGACATATCATGTGTTCAACGGCAATTCTGCGAGACGAAAGTTGTTTGTTCTCTTGTTTTTGGAATTCCGAAATTTCTGTATTCTTTCG
Source organism: Nostoc sp. C052 (assembly GCF_013393905.1). Classification (GTDB taxonomy): domain Bacteria; phylum Cyanobacteriota; class Cyanobacteriia; order Cyanobacteriales; family Nostocaceae; genus Nostoc. Next base: position 144,810 of record NZ_CP040273.1, on the reverse strand, counting down.
TTTCTTATGAGGTGTGGTAATGGCATCATCTCCAATATAGGCCTTATCACCTATAAACCTTTGTGAGTCAGCAAATTTATTCCAAGTATCTCGAAATAAATTAATATCACTTCTTTTTCCCAGCATTCCCACACAGATATCTACAATATCTTCACCACCTGGTAAGACAATAAACTGGTTTTTTAGAGTATGCATTTTTTTCTTACCAGAGTAATATCTTTTTTGTTCTTGATAGTCTACAGGTCTCGCTGTAGCCTGTTCTGCACTATCAACAATTAATTCATACTCGGACAGCATTTGCTGCAATTCTTGATATTTTTGACTATCTACTGACGCTTCTTCTATTTGAGATGCTGGTAAAATTTCTCTCAAAATATCTACCCAATAGTTAAAAGCATCATTCGCTTTTGTTTTGGAAATATCAAAGAGTAACCCTAAAATTTCAAAAATTGGTTTTTGTCTGAGGTAAACTAGACACAAGCATATTCCTTCTTTCGGTGACATCTCTGGTTTGCGTCCGCCTCCCTTGGCAATAATCCGAACTTTATTTTTTTCAATTTCTGCTTGTTTCTCTCTATGCCTTTTTTCCGCTAAGGATACCAATGCTAAAAACTGGTCATAATTAATCCCTATTAATCGTTTTGCTTCGTGGGGATGTGATTCAATTCTTGCTAAAGGGTTTGTCATATTATCTACATATAATTTTTACTCCGTTTTTTATTATCCCACTTTGTTTATATTAAGGATAAGTCTAATGATAACAATAATTGTTCTTTTAATGAGAATTGCTGGATTGGAGCGACTACAGTGAGCAAGTTGCATCAACGCAAAATCAAGCTTTTCCTGCATTAACTGTCCCATTTTTAGTCCAAAAGTGGGACAGTTAAACCCTTCAAATATCAGAGTAGGCTGAATTGATACTAATTCTTGAAATGTGTGTTATGCCTAGCTTTCAACACCACCGATTTCCTTAGCGACCAAAAATTCTCCATTGCTATACAAAGGCGATTATGGCAAAGTAGCTCTCAAAAAGACGACTTTACGCGGCGGCTATGAAATTAACACCACTGAGTGAACTAGGTGATACTCCTGCTAGTACGCCAATTAAGTCACTACCAGAGAAAATCAATGTACCCGCAATTGGACCTAAGAAAGGTGTATCAACAGTTCCAAATCCTAATCCAAGAGTTACAGATGGACTTACAGCAACAACATCACTAGCTGTCTCAAAGCCGAAAATAACAGCGAAGTCGTTGTTACCAGCATTAGTATAGAAACTAGTAGTAGCATTTCCCAGTACGAAAGTGTCTCGAACGCCATCTGCTGCTGAGGGAGCGAAGGGGTCATCAACATTACCAGCTGAGTCAACGAAACCACCACCAATTAAGTAATCTACCTCTGCGGTTCCGATCGCACCGCCAAATCCATTGAGGATATCGCTACCTTGACCACCAACTACAATGTCATCACCAGTCCCACCATAGAGGATGTCATTACCAATCCCACCATAGAGGATGTCATTACCAGTCCCACCATAGAGCAAGTCATTACCAGTCCCACCATCAAGGAAGTCATCACCAGTACCCCCATTCAGGGTGTCATTACCGTTACCCCCAAACAGAGTATCATTACCTGAATCTCCAGAGAGTTTATCATTGCCATCACCCCCAAAAATCGTGTCATCGCCATTACCCCCAAAAATGTTATCGTCACCACCTCCACCTGTTATGGAATTATTTCCGCTATTACCTAGAATGTTATAAATGTCAGTGGTATTATTTCCTCCAGGTACACTGTATTGATTTTCTGTGTTGCTTAACAATTTAGTAGGCATTTTTTCGATTTCCTATGTTCTAAAAATTACAATTTTTTTTGCCAAGGATATATTTGTTTGAAAAAGCTATTATTGTGTCTATACAAGCATTTTCAACCAGAATAATTACCCTTAGCTGTCAAGTAATGCGGATGAGGTTGCAGATTGCTCATATCACAAAAAAGGCACTAATTAATACCACAGAAAAAGTGATGATGAGATTTTATCAAATCTATTTGCAGAGTGATCGCACCCGTGAAATTCTCAAGAGTGATCGCTACATTTACAATTAAACAATTGCCAAATTGTTGAGATTGCGACTATAGCCAGTAATCTCAATAATCGCGTCATTGTTAGATTGGAAACCAGCTGTGACATCATTCAGCGCCAGAAAGGTGCGGCTACCAAAGCTAAAGGTGGCAGCACCATTAGCCACAAAGTTGCTATTAGTCAACAGTGCCCCCACACCAGCAGCATCTAGACTAATGACTGTCCCCAATTTCCTGACATTGGCAGCGCTGACAGCATTCGGTCCATCAATCAAATCCGTGCCAATTCGCAAATCGGTGATGCGGTCAAAGTTACTCAGCAGAGAATCAGTCAAAGCAAAGCGGAAAGTATCAGCGCCTAGACCACCAGTCAGAACATCCGCGCCAGCACCACCAATGAGTAAGTCATCACCGTTACCGCCAATGAGAGTATCATTCCCTAGACCGCCAATGAGAGTATCATTACCATTGCCGCCATTGAGCAAGTCAGGGCCATCATTGCCTGTGAGGGTGTCTTTGCCATTAAGACCGAGTTGGGTAGAACCAATGAGTAGGTTGACAGTACCTGTAGTTGTACCGCCATTATTGTCAGTCAAGGTGTATTTGAAACTACCCGTACCACTGTTGGTAGGCAAAAAGACGATGAAATCATCAGTAAAATTACTAGGGGTGAAATTATTGAATAAAACTGCGCCACCACCGACAACGTTGCTGATGCCAGTAATCTTCAAGCTATCCCCAGTATCAACATCGCTATCGTTGGCAAGTAAGGTGCTAACAGCAATGCTGGTGGGGATGAGTTGGGTAGCAACTAAGGAGTCTGTACCTGCAACTGGGTTATCGTTGATGCCGTTAATGGTGATGGTAATATTTTGGCTGGCGGTGTCATCAACAGATTTCACGGTGAAGGTTTCAGTTTTGGTGGCTCCGGCTCCCAGGGATTGCACCGCACTATTGGCAACAGTGTAATTCCAAGTGCCATTATCGGTGATGGTGAGGCTACCGAGATTACCACTAGCGGAGGTGACGGTAGTCTTAAATTTGTTTTCGCCAGTATCAACATCAGTGACAGTTAATGCACCCGTGGTGGTTAAATTGGGTGTGGTGGCATCTTCGGTAACTGCATCTGTGGCTGTACCTGAGATGGTAGCCGCATCATTCACCCCAGTAATCGTGATGGTGGCAGTGGCGCTGGCAGTCCCACCCTTACCATCACTGATGGTATAGCTAAAAGACTCAGTGGCAGTGGCTCCTTGAGGTAAATAATCGTAGCCATCTGTCAGAGTAGCAGTGCCATTGGTGGGGTCAAAGGTAAAAGTGCCGTTGGCATTCACCGTGAGTTTCCCATTGCCCAAGTTAATTTGAGTACCAATATTAGCAGCGCTGCCGTTGACTGCTGTTACCGTCAAGGGGTTGCCATCAGGGTCACTGTCAGGGGTGGTGGGGTTGGCAGCTAAGAGATTACCATTAACAACGGTGTTTTCGTTAGTGCTAACGGCATCGTTGACAGCAACAGGAGGGCGATTGGGGTTGTTGTAGAAGTACTTGAGTGTGCCGCTACTTTCCCCAACGATCAAATCCAAGTCGCCATCGCCATCGATGTCAGCAAAGGTGGGGGCGCTGTAAGACCCCACATTAATATCATTAAAGGGGTTGGCTGTGCCTGTTTGCTCTACGTAGACCGGAGTGGTGGCTGTGCCTGTGTTCTTGTAGTACTTGAGTGTGCCGTTACTTTCCCCAACGATCACATCTAAGTCGCCATCGCCATCGATGTCAGCAAAGGTGGGGGCGCTGTAAAAAATCACATTAATATTCCCCACATTAATATCATTAAAGGGGTTGGCTGTGTCTGTTTGCTCTACGTAAACCGGAGTGGCGGCTGTGCCTGTGTTCTTGTAGTACTTGAGTGTGCCGTTACTTTCCCCAACGACCACATCTAAGTCGCCATCGCCATCGATATCAGCAAAGGTGGGAGCGCTGCGACTCCCGACAGAAATGCTATTGAAGGGGTTGGCTGTGCCTGTTTGCTCTACGTAGACCGGAGTGGTGGCTGTGCCTGTGTTCTTGTAGTACTTGAGTGTGCCGTTAAATTCCCCAACGACCACATCTAAGTCGCCATCGCCATCAATGTCAGCTAAGGTGGGGGCACTGTAAAAAATCACATTAATGCTATTGAAGGGGTTAGCTGTACCGTTTTGCTCTGTGTAGACCGGGTTGGTGGCTGTGCCTGTGTTTTTGTAGTAATTGAGCGTGCCGTCAGCTGCCCCAACGATCAAATCATTGTCGCCATCACCATCGATGTCAGCTAAGGTAGGGGCGCTGTGAAAAATCACATTAATGCTATTGAAGGGGTTGTTGCTGTCTGTTAGTTCAATAAAGTTGGTCATAGTGGTTTGTTTTCCTGTGATCAAAAAATGCTGAGAGTTGCCACGCCTGAAAAACTCTAATTCTCTTGGCTTTGTTCGGAGGTTTCAAGCCAATTTCCTCATAGATGTGGCGGCGATCTGTCCGACGGATTAATCTTGCTCATTTATTCCCCACTAAGTTGGCGAGATTTTGGTGTGCTGCTGCTAAGTCTGGTTTGAGTTGAATCGCCAGTTGATAAGCGGCGATCGCCTCCTCCACCTTCCCCTGAATTTGCCAGATTGCTCCCAGGTTGCAGTGTGCTTGGGCAACGTTGGGGTTAATCAAGAGCAGTTTTTGGTAAGCGGCGAGCGCTTGTTCCATCTGCCCCAACCCATGCAAAGCATTACCCAACTGGTTGTAGGCGGCAATGTAATCTGGTTGCAAGCGAATCGCTTCACTAAAGCTAGTGATCGCCCCTTGCAAGTCGCCCTGCTGCGCCCACTGTTTCCCCTGTTCAAATAAGGAACGGGCGGATGTAGTCCGGAATTTTTGCGTTGCTTTTAGCGGGCGCAGCCATCGCTGTTTTCCATCCTGGGTGATTTGCGGTGAGTGCCAACCAAGTTTGTGTGTTTGTGTAACAAAGGTACAAAAGCACTGGCAGTTAACGCTGTCGGCTGGTAAATTACGCTGATTTGATGACAGTCTTCCGCCACCAAAGCTTTTTCTAAATACTGCAACAGCTTGGTGGCAATCCCCTGCTGCCGATATCCTGCCTCAACAAACAGCGAAATCAATTCCGCCGTTTGTTCTGGTAGCATTTCGGCAACAGCAAACGCTACCATTTCCCCCGCCACCGACGCAGAAATCCCCACTAATTCACCCCGTTGGGGTTGGGTTTGCCACCGTTGTTGCAAACTGGGGAAGGTGAAGGCATCGTAATCAGCGAGGCTGCTGGAAGTAAGGTGATAGACGCGCTGGTATTTTGGGGCATCGGGCATTGGGTATGGGGCATTGGGAGATTCTTCGGTGTTTGAGCCTTCCCATATTTGGTGGGGTAATCCGGCGACGGGAGCCTTACCGCCAATGCTGGGGCGTTTTGCTGTGGGTTTGGTAGTGACAATGCCCCCAGAACCGGGAAAGGTAACTAGGCGCTCAATTTCTTCAGATTGAAAGCCCAAAGCCTGGGGTTGGCGTACCCCTGGTAGCACTGCCACATCAAATAATTCTTCCACTACTCCATCTAGATGCAGCCAATGCACTGTTTCCCCAGTATTGATATCAATCACCATCAACCCACACTGGGAAGTTTTGCCCAGAGTGGCCAGCCTTTCTTCTAAAGGGAGTCCGCTAAAAGTAGGCGATCGCAATTTCGACAAGCCCACAATGGCGAAGTTTTGCCATAATGCCAGCCCCCGCACAAACCCAGGACAAAAGGTAATAGATACAAATTGGCTGCCATCTAAGTAGCCAAAGTCTCCTGTCCCCGCATTCAATAGCCACAGCTTGCCTTGATACCAGCGCGGTGAGTGGGGCATAGATAAACCAGTGGCGATGATGTCATCGCTTTGCACATCAATCACTACACCTCCACCTACTCTGTGATTGCGCCAACCTGCGGCGGTGTCGGTGGTGCTACAGGCGGTGACGTATCTTGGTTTGCGATCGCGTAACGCTAACCCGTTGAGGTGACAGCGGTCTTCGGCGGCTAGCTTGGAAATAAACGGCGGTTGCCACAGGGGAACAAAACTGTAGTCGTTGCTGATGGTAGCCAGGCAGCTAAAATCTGTATTGACAAATATGATATTTTCTGACTCATCCAGCACAACATCGTGGATATTCAAGTCGCCAGTAGTGTATGCCGTGCGAGGGATGTAAAGGCGATCGCTTTGCTGATAAATTTCCCCTGGTTTGAGTAAATTCTCAAATCGCCAAATTTGATAACGCGTGCTAACATATATACTGTTATTGACTGCATACATGCCCATCGGTTTATCAAACAATCGCTCTTTGGCAACTACTCGTCCTTGTTCATTGCAACCGATAAAAAACAGGCGATTGGTTTGATAAGTAGTGAAGGTGAGGCTAAGAAGGTGGGTTTGCAGCCAGGTTACTAAGTGCGACGAACAGGCAATTTCTAATTTGGGCGCACTTGATAATGGCATGGCGTTACTGTAGGGCAGAAAACTTTCCATACTGAAGTTTTAAATTCATTAATAATTTTTGACAGTACAAAACAGTTTCCATTACTTCTGTAATGGGAATCTGCACAGGTAGCACCCGACTTGTAATTTTTATTTAGTAGTGATAGTAATTTTACGGCTAAATATGCAGTAATTGAGGAGACTTTATCAAAAGTTAAATAAATAAATATAAATCATCCTTCTAAGGGCATAATTCAGAGAGAATAAGTTGAGTGCTGAGTTAATTGTCAGTTGTTAGGGTGTAAGAGTTAAGATGTGGGGTGAATGGCACCCTTGTAAAGCTGAAAGCTCGTCTGGGCAGGGGGGTAGGGTGTGGGGTGGTGCGACTCGTTTGCGGTGAATTCATAACCCGTAGTGAGAACGTCAAGGCAGAACCTTGAAAATCTCATAACTGTTCCCAGGATGGAGGTGTAATCCCTCCCCTTCAAGGTTAGAAGTGACTCCCTATCTGTCCACACCGAGGTTAATCACGCCTTTGGTTATGCGAACAAGCCGGAAAGATTGAAGCTGTAATTGCCCAGCTTAAAGGGGATTGCAATACCTGAAAACGGGCTATGAATGTGATTTTGGGCTTTTACCCAGTTACCCGTAGGTTGCTAGGAGCCGCGATGCGCCTAAAGGTGTATGTCCGGTTCTGAAGGAGAGGTGCGCCGTAGCAATACGGACATCGACTCTAACTAGGGAAAAATCTAAGAAAATTAAGTATTTATTAAACGCAATACACTACGAGGTGTAGTAGGAAAAACTTTAGCTAGTGGCAGTGCCAATAGCACAATTAAACTTTGGCATTTATGTACAAAAGAGTTGATAAATACTCTTTCAGGACATTCATCACATATTCATTCTGTAGCTTTCAGTCCTGATGGTAAAACAATTGTTAGTGGTAGTCAGGACAAAACAATTAAAATTTGGCGGTGTGAGTGATATCGAGATTGGTAGTAAAGAGCAATTGCTATTTATCCCAACTAACCAACACCTCATCCACAACTGCAATCCCCCACTGCGGAAACTTCGCCAAAAGCTTTTTGATCACAATCTGCAAAGCCGGATCATCATGACAGCATTGTTGGAGAAAGTCAAAGCCCGGATTTTCCCCAACCAGAGAAGCCATCTTCAGTTTCTCCATTCGCAATAGTCTAGCTTGGGATCTCATGGCGATATCTTCTCTACGAGACGCTCCGCGAACGGCGGTAAACAACGTCTCACTAGATTTTTGCACCTGATAATTGACTACAGATATATTCCACTGCTTCTCAAACTTGCTGATTGTTGCCCTCATGCTGGCGTAATACTTGCTGTCTAGCAAATACTGAATTACCCACAATGGGGGGCATTCTCCAACGTTTGCTCTATCCAACCATTCAAATATCTCACTTTGATTTAATGACACGGACGCTTGATTAGCGATCGCAGAATTTAGAGAAAATTCATTTTGTGCAACGGGCGCGGCGGAACAAGTACCTTCTCTACGAGAGGCTACGCGAACATGACAGTCTTTCGGCTCAAAACCAGAGACTTGATTTTCTCCCGATAAGGAAGCAGGATAAACCTGTTCTACTTGCTCTTGTGTTTGATTAGCGATCGCAGAATTTAGAGAAAATTCATTTTGTGCAACAGGTGCGGCGGAACAATTACCTCCATGAGGGAATATCGCTTCAAGGCCACAATCCTGGCCTTCTCCTATCAACAAAGCAGATTCACCCTGTACAACTTCCACTAGCGCCAGCGATGTACAGTCATTCGCCGTAGGCGAGTCTTCCTCATTCTCTGACACGTCTTGAACAGACTGAGGCGACGCGACCCCCAAGGGAGCGTGAGCCGTCTCATCACAGGGCAAAATCTCATAAAGCGTGTCAGAGAAACATCTCACCAACTCATTTGATGAGTTGGTGAGATGTTCCTGACCAGTTCGTGAGGGTTCTTGGAACGTTTGTTCTGACTGACTTTTACCTGAAATAGATGCTTTATACGAAGCACGCATTTCTTCAGAGCCAGCATCTTTATCTGAAATCTCAGCATTTGGTTCTCGTTTTTGAGAATCTGGTTGCTGATTTTCCGAATTAGCTTTCTCCCAAAATTCCTTCATCCGGCTGCCATGCAAATTCTTCACCATCCAGACAACGGTTTCTCGGCTATCCTGTATCGATTTATCTGGCTTGAAAATGAACAACCCGCTTTCGGAGAGAATTTTCTTCGCAGAGATAAAAGTACTGTACCCCAAAGCTGAGGATAAAGGCATCCACCGAGAACCGTAGGGGTCAGCCGTCCAACACTCCTGCCATAGCTGATTGACTGAAGGCTTTTGTTGCGATGCCCAGAGCATATCTTGAATCGGAATAATCACATGAAGCCGCTTGTACGGTGACTGTACTTTAGCGGCAACAGCCTTTTTGGACTTGGGACGAGTAATAGTTGCAGTCATCTTTCAATCTCCTGTTTATATTGACGCACGGAAATTTCCCCCACTGTCATTGCGGGGCTTGGTACTTGCATTTGGTTGTCTAAAAAGTCATCGATACACTGAAAGCCTATTGAGGCTGCCAGAATCGCAATTCATCTCGGAAATACCTATCAGTCTTTTTCGATTGCTCTTTCCAGCAATCCCATGCAACGATTACCTCATCTCCCAAATCCTGAATCACTTCTCCTCTGGCGACATACAAAGTGCGGTAAGGGTCAGCGTGGGCAACAACGGAACCAACGCCAATGGTGTCCGGTTGAGAGAATGCTTTTTGGAGTGCGGTAATTAACTCTGTTTCCTCAGTGGTCAATTCCGCCCAATAGTCTTGTTTAATTACCTCATACTCTTGGGCAACATTTAAAAACTCCTGCCACGTACACCCAGGCTTTGCAAGCACCCGCCGGATATCACTAACCGCTTGAGGCAACATTTCTAATTGCTCGGCTCGGTAAGCGATCGCGGATTGTGTAGGCTCACTCCCCAGAATTAGCGCCGCAGCTTCGAGCGCTTGGGTGTTGTTCATTGCGCTGGCAAGGTTTTTCAAAGCCATGCCCATGAGCCGCAGACATTCTTGGGCGTTTTCTTTCGGCGGTTCCTGGGCCAGCGATCGCAAATCAATGGTTTTCTCTAACGCTTGTTTCACCTGTCTGTTTAACGCTTTGGTCGCTTGCTGCGTGAGAGTATTTCCCCACTGTTGGACAGGATGCTGTTGTACGGCGTGTTCTAGTTCATGAATCCGCTGCTGGAGTTGTTGATTCTCAATCTCTAACTTTCTCAACCCCTCCATCTCGTCTAAACGCTGCTGCAATTGAATATTCTGCTCCTTCTGCTGCTTGTACAGGTTTTGCAGAGATTGAATTTGCTCTTGTACCTGGGCTTCGGCTCTGGTAACTGCTTCTGTTTGCAAGCCAATTCTCAGTTCTTGCTCTAGGCGCTCTAACTCTTGCTGATGTTGCTCTTTAATTTGAGCGATCGCTTCGGTATATTCTGGTGAATATTTACGCTCTCTGGTAAAGGGAACGCTGGGGGCATCTAAATCAGCATTGTTGATCAACAACCTCTCGCCATCAGCAAAGGTAACAATCTGTTGCCAGTGATTCGGCGCGTCTGCCTCAATGGTTCCCTCATCTCCATACCTTGGGTGTGACTGTTGTGAAACTATGACTTTGGCGGATTTAGGAACCAATGGTTCTTCAATTTTGGGAACCATTGGTTCCTGAACAATATGTTTTTTACGTGGAAGTTGAGGAACCACTTTTTGGGCAGCAGCCGCAAAGTCTGATTCACCAGGGGACGGGTTATCTTTGAGAGCGATCGCTACAGCTTGTTTTAGTTTTTCTGGTTCCTTGACTAGCCGCAGCAGTGGACGAGCTTGGCGCTCATTTTTGATGTGTTCGCCCAACTCACCAACTGCGTCTATGACCTTTTTGGCTCCTAGCAGTTGGTTGATTCGTCGGTATCCACCCCAGGGGTATAATTCACGCTGGCAGTATTCTTCAAAGTTTTTATAGCCAGCTTGCAGGTAAAGCTGCTGTTCCCTCATCAGAAGGATTTCATCTACCGCTTGCCACTCGAATCGGTCGATGGCTGTGAAGGTTTCCTGGATACTGGTGTTGAGGTTGCTGTAATTGAGTGCTGATGTTTCTTCTCTTTCTAGTGTCAGCATATCTCTTGCCCACTATGGTAAATGCTTAAAAATTGAGGTGTTGCAGCTTAACCAAAGTGAACCAAGTAACTGCTTTGGGGGATTTTTCCAAAAATGTGTCAGCATTATAGTTAGCTCACTTTGTCGTTAACGGATTGAGCAGGCGATCGCATAGCTTTGGTCGGCGGCGGTCGCTTTTACTAGGCAGCAGTTGATAACGAAGTATTTTCTATTTCAGTTTTAGAACTCGTTATACGAGATTTTTTTTGCTGGGTTGGTGCTTTGGCTCCTTTGATTTCATAATTCTCATCAACAACTGGGTTTGGCCCTCTGGCGTAGCTAATTAAGTCAGAAGGGGTAATCTCTCCTTCCAAGTCTTGTGCCAGTCTATTTAAGCATTCACAAAGATTGTTTAAAATCTCACCATCCAACCGTGGCATAGTTCTAGCGTTTCGTAAGTTCGATACGGAGTTAGCGCTAACCCCCATTTCTGCGGCAAGGTCACGGGCTTTAATGTTATGCCTTGCCATTACTTCTTTTAACTTCCACTTAATCAAGGCTTGATTCATAATTCTACACCTTAAGCTTACTTCTATCCTTACCTTACCACAAATAATCAAGCTTAGTGCTATATAAATCAAGAAATAAGCCTTATAAATACAAGTTTAGCCTTGACAAATCCAGTTTTAACCTTTATATTATTAATCATAAGGGGCAAGGGAAAGCAAACTGCCTGCACCCGGACGCAATAAAGGGTTTGCACTATCTGAACTTTGACAGCAATCCAAAGTGACCGATTGAGAACTAACCGAGGCACTGGCACAACCAGAGAAGGCGATGGGTACACAGATGGGAAATGGATTTGCACTAAATAAGAAATTACCAGCAGGACGACGGACGGCAGTTGAAGCGTTTGAAGTCGTACACGTCGCCTGATACGCTGTATCTCCTGTTTTGGTATCACTCAAATGCCACTGGCTTTGAGTCGCAAATATATGGCTACGCCAAATCTTTTTGAGAGCGTTGTGCTGAACCACAACGTTCTTTGCACACATAACAAAGGCAATCGCCCACCGTCCAAAGTTTGCGATCGCCTTTTACCCTTTTATCAAGGAACTCTATTATGCCTTATACAACACATACACAGCAAGCAATTCCTAGTTTTTCTGTTGATGAGCAAGCCCTCGCCCAAGCAGAACTGTACAGCCACCTGGAAACCCAAGCCGAAGCTGTAGCCCCAACCCAAGATCCTCTCACCAGCAGAGATCGCCGCATCATTGGCGAGATTATCGAAGTCGAACCCGAATCCGTTCGCACTATCTGGATAGAAGGTGGAATCACCGTATGGGTGCAATTAGTAGGTGGTGGACGGCTGCCCTTCGATAAAAACTGGTTCGCTACAAGAGTTGCAGAGGTCAAAGCGACTCTCCCAGAAACACCCCTGGAGCGCAACGAGCGATTGAGCGATGAACTGGAAAAAGCCTGCACTGTTTTTGGTCTGTATCATGGTGAGATAAATTGGCTCTCGTTCAGCACCAAACTCTACCAAGACGGGCATTTGGTCGGCTTCGTCGGGTGCAACCAACAAGGTTGGTACGCTCGACCAAGACAGTACGGGGTAAATCGTGTGGCTGCGAGTGCAGAACAAGTGATTGCGTCGTTGGGAGTCCGAGCGGCAGTAGCGGCTTAGTTGCTGAAGGTAGAAAAGGCGATTGCTGCCCCAAGACAAGAGCAATCGCCTCCAAAGCTCAATCGCTGCTTTAGAAATAACAATCATGACACAAAGTGCAGCAAATAACCTCTTACTTCAAGTAGGTGGCTGTCACGAGAGAATTCTCCTACCTCCGACAGATGCGAATGCAGAGGTGTAAGAAATTCCTGGTACTGAAAGTGAGAAAGGCGGTTGCAGTCCAAGAGAAAAGCAATCGCCTCGACAACGAAATTTAGACAATCGAAATCATCATGGCACATGAAATATGATTAGCCCATTTTCTCTTCAAGAGGCTCAGTTGGATGATTTAACAGAGAAAATTCTCTTGCCTCCAACCGACCCCAATGCAGAGGTCACGCAAATCACTGGATACAAGCTGGTTTACGTAGATGGAGCTTGCCCCAGAACCTATCGAGTGTACAAAGCTCATTCGATGATTGGGGTGATATTTCAACATATTACCCACTGGTCGAATGCTGTAGATAAAATTCGATACGCCGAATCGGTGGATGCAGCAGTCGGACTAGACGACTTTATGACGATGACAGGCTACTTTACAACGGCTACAGAACAACCACCCACGGAAGAAGAGTTATTGGATAAAGAATTCGATGCGCTTACGAGTGAGGATTGGGAGAGGCTGAAGAGGTACGTTCCAGAAACTAGAGATTTAGTTGCAGCGTAAGGAAACGGGTGGGCAGGACAGACCCACCTGTATGGCGAGGAGCAAAACTAAATTATTAGTTTATCCGAATGCAACAACACAATTCATCGAATATACCAATGGAACCGATAGAAATCCTACAAGAATTTAACTCGTGCTACGCAAAGATTCAGGCGATCGCCCAAGATGAAAACTGGCTCTTGTTGATTGCAAACAAAAAGATTGACCCAGAAGCCGCAACTCATTTGGGCGATGTTCTGCATTACTTGAGTGAAGTAATGGGTTGTGTAGAAGAAATCGTTGAAGTCAAAACAATTCAAAATTGCTGAACTACTCACTTATGAGTTAAAAGCAATTCCCACACTGTCATAAATAGCTAAGTCGAACAGTATCCAGTATCAACACAATTTTTAGCAACAACAACGCAATTATGGAAACAATCATTATCAACAACAGCGTCTTTCTCATTCCACCTAGCCAACCGAAACTACAAGCGAATTGCGCTAAGGAATACGGTCAATTCCTTCTCGATTGTCCTCCAAAATTGACAATTTTAGAAGCACAAGCCGGAGGATATCTCAAGGGAAATAAGGCAGACTTTGCGATCGCTATATCCCGCCCTGACCGTGCCTTGACCATCAACGAAAACTTTACTAACGAGCCATTTACCGAACTATGGGTAATTCCAGTGGCAGGAGGACTCAAAGACCAGTTCAAGGGCCCAGCCTCCATGCTGCTTTCTTTCCTGATCCACCGCCGCAGTAAAGACAATTTTGCTGGATTGTACAACCACTTCGCCCATCGTGCTTTCCAGCAGTGGTGCGAAGAGGGGATGCCGGGAGATCCAAAGGAGTTCTGTTATCAGGCGATCGCTTCGGTACTGAAAAACTACATTTTCTGCGCCGAGTTCCAGAAGGTAGAGGGAGCGCTGGGAACGTACTGGTTCATCCAATGGTCGTACCGTAACCCACAGTCTGACTTTGAGAAAGATGCTCTCGTTGCAGCAGAGATGATTCGTAGTGGTGCGGAATCTGGGGCAACACTGCACTGGGTAACAAATGAAACTTACGAGCGATGGGCTAGTAATGCTGTCACTGCACCAGCATTACCCCCGATTTCGGAAACTGAGGCACGGGCATCTCTGCAAGCGCAGAATCAGACTGTTATGCCGCAAGGTAACAAGCGGTAATTAAACACGAAAAAGGCGATTCACCTTTGAAACCAATTCACTAAATTTCTTAATTGCGTTAGCGGAGCGGGGCGTTAGCAAGAGTGCGAATTGCGAATTGCGAATTGCGAATTGGTATGAGTCACCACTACATAAACTAGCAGCAAAAACAAGTCAATGAAAATCGGTACTGTTTCAATTAGTTATTCGAGAAAGTTTAACTTGGGCAACTACGAATCAATCGAATTGGGCTGTTCTTTATGGGCACAGGTTGAAGATGAAGAAGATGCAGACGGTGTAGTTCAATTTCTTTATTACCAAGCAAAAGCATCAGTCAAAGAGGCTGCAATGCCAGTAATTAAAGCTAACGAATTCCAAATTAACAAAGCCAAATCTCAGCGCAAAGTTGCAACTGATGAAGGTGTTGGAGAAATAGATAATTTTTGAGCAAATCAAACATGAAACAACTAACAGGCTTTATTCCCATTGCCGCATTACCAGAATCTACTGAGGCTTCTGCTAAAAAACACCTGCTGGAAACAATTGAATGGCTCCACAAAGAAGGTGCTGCTACTGAAACCAATCTCAAACTCTTGACTGCAATTGTCGAATCAATTGTTTGCTCGGAAGAATCATATACCCGATTTTTACAGTGTGGGTTTGATGCAGCCATTAAGTTTTTCGATACCAATTCTCAGAACTGGGAATTTTTGTTGAGTCAACGTCATCACCTCATAATCCCAGAAATTGGGATGGTTATAAAAGGTGACAAAGCAACCACCGTCATTGAGTGCCGGAGAATATGGGGACTTGAAAAGCAGCCCTAGTTGACCTGATCTGGTACAGAAATCGTATCAAAATCACCCTTGGTTCTCAGATTCTCCCTGTTGTAGTTGTTGCACTACTTCTACTGATAAGTCAGTCAGCCGAGCGATCACATCAACAGCCATGCCCTCTTTTAAGAGATTAACAGCAATTTGACGGGCTTTTTTATCGCTACCTTCTTCTTCACCTTCGATTTTAATTTGTTGGTAAATCACAGACTCACGCATTATGTCCTTCCTGAATAAACGTTCAATTACATCTTTTTCTAATACTAACCCAGCAAGAATTGCAGAGGCAGCAGCAATATTACTTTGTTTTCGCCTGTCAGCAATTTTGTCAACAGCCGCAGATGACTGTTGTAATGTAGCAACTTTGTTCTCAGTAGCACTCAAAACCGCAAACGGCAGTAATCCTGGTGCTGCCAAAAAGACCTCTGGCGGTTGCTCCCACAAACGAATCACTGAAAATTCATGTTGTAAACTTCCAGCAGTGAAAGTAGTTTGATACACTTTCTCCGATTCGGTTTTATCTAAGTAAATTACCACTTGGTGCATTCGTTTCTTGGGAAAACGGCGATACACCCTCAAACGGTAATCAGCCATCCGAAACGGCATATCGTCATCTGGTTTGGTCTGGAATTCAATGTGGAGAACAACTTCATCTGATTGCAACAAGATTAAAGCATCAGCACGAATAGGTTCTAAAGACAATTCTGTAGGACTTAATTTGGTTAAAGTAATTGGTTCTCCTAATAACCAAGTAGCGAAATCAGGAGAATACATCTCAGCGATAAATTTGCAAGTGTTATCAAACATGAACACCTTTTTCAAACATGAAGGAATTTTACCATCATCTTAGCTAATTACAGTAATTAAGTTTTAGTTATCAACACAATAAAAAGGTACTAAGCCGATGAATCTTTTGGCAATATGGTATCGGAAGAAACTCGAATTACTAATCAATAATAGGCTGTTCAGCTAAGGATTAAAAATGGCTAATCTTCCACCAATTAATTCAGTTGTCAAAGTCATTAAAGCACTGACAGAAAAAGACCCAAGGTTAGGGCAAACAGGTACAGTCATCCAGTATTCAGGACACGGCATGGTTTGTGTTCATTTCCCAGATATGCCGCCTGGTCAAGGATTTTTTTTCAATCCACATCATTTACAAATCATAGAGTCATAGCGAAGATTATGCCGAGAAAATCCACTTACCCCACCACTGCCGACCAGTCGCACCAATGCCTACAGTACCTTCGTCGTTGTGGAGGTAGCGCTCGATTATGCACTATAAACTTTAGTCTTAGCGTGATTCAAACACTGGTCAATCAAAAGTTGGTGAAGATTAATAATACAGGTACAGGTTTCTATGTTCAATTGGAGGATGCTAAATGACTCACCATAAACAAGTCGTTTATCAATCTCAATTAAACCACAAGAGTAAATTAGTTCTTCGCCGCCGGACTCGAAAAAGATTCAACCCCAGGATTTTCATCGATCGCACCATAAAAACAACTGCAATTATTTCTCTACTTTTTACCGGATTTACGGGAGTAGGAGCAACAGGCTGCTGGGGAATGGAGATTGCTACGAGTTCTCATTACTGGCAGCAACAGAAAAAGACCTGCTTGGGGATGATGTTAGTAAGTTTTTCTGGCTTCTTGAGCAATGCTTTGATTGGAGCGGGTTTCAGTATTCAACGGGACAAATTTTAGGAGGAACAACGATGGAAATTAAATTAACCACCTCAGAGATTCGGACTATTTTGCAAGGATGTCAATATACGTTGCGGCTTGTGGGGAGTAGTAAGGATTATCGCAGGCTTCAATCGTCAGAGTACTTTTCTACCTCGAATGGTGTGGTCTTAAACGATGCTTTTAATATTTTGGGAGAAATAGTGGATGCAATTGATGGTGTACAGCAGGCAACTCAACAGTAAACAGAAAGAATCTAAATTTAGAAGGGTAAGGAAATGACGTTAACTCTGAATAATCGCTCTCGAAACAAAGAATCTTCCCTGACGCAAGCATTACGGCAGATACAACAGCTAAACTCCAAAATTGCTGTGTTAGAGCGGCAGCATCAAGATTATGTGCAGAAGCAACAAAATCTGATTGCAGCCATTGCTGAAATTTGTATTTCTCCGATACAGGAAGTACAGGCGCTTCGTATTCTGATTTATCGGGGAGAGGCAGCTTGTCGGCAGTACTTGCGTTCAGTGTTGGTGAAGCAAAAGAAGGATTCATAACCTTTACTAAGCAAAGGAAATTTAAATTATGAAACGGAATCAAGCACAAGTAATTGTTGTAAGTCTCACTGGCACATTAGCGGCCATATCTATCGGGTATTTGGGAGTGCAATTTTTTGGCAAGAATGCAATGTACATAATTGCGACAGGAATGTTTGGGCTGGGTACTGGGGGAGCTATCGGTCAGGTTTTGGTAGAGAAAAGGCAGCAGCGAGTAGTACAAACACAGTTAAGGCAATAATAGGAGCAATCGCATGGAAACTTCAAAAGTTGTCACTATTCCTAACCATTGGACATCACCAAAATACTCGTTAGGGCAAAGAACTAAGCAGGGAGTGATTGTTGGGATTCAGTATTATCCACCCAATAATTTACTGACTGGCTTATGTAACGAATCTTGGCGTTATGCTGTCCTAGATAAAAACGATTTTTCCGAAGTGTCACATCTTGAAGAAGAGAAAATTCATCTACTTACATCACTTGAATTACGTGCTGAACTTGAAGCTGAAATTGAAGCGTATCAGCGTAAAATACTAATTCTCAAGCACCAAATGGGGGCAATATCTAATGCTTAAATCAGTATTCACGTACTAAGAAGCACCTCTAATAATAGATGAATTGATTAGAGTCAGAAGGATAATACTCAACTTTTTGCAAAAGATGCCGATTCATCCCATACATTGAAAGAATGGGATGAATTGCCATTCGCCGTAAGAATCAATACTGATTACCAAGCTACTGGTTCACCAAGATGGAAAAACCCACCACTGGGGCCATCATTGGGCAATATCGCTAATTCAACACCAGTTTTCGCACCTGATGCGATGTCCATCATTGCACCTTCACCACCTAATTCCGTTTTTACCCAACCCGGATGAGCGCTATTAATCTTCACCAGAGTATTACGTAACTCATGAGCTAAATGAATCGTAAATGAGTTCACTGCTGCCTTAGAAGCATTGTAAGCAAATGGTTTGGAATCATAGATGAATGAATTGGGGTCAGCATGAAGTGTTAACGAGGCTTCAATACTCGACATATTTACAATTCGACCGCTAGGGCTATTCAATATTAACGGCAATACTCGTTGAGTTAATTCCACTAAGCCAAAAAAGTTTGTGTTAAATGTCTGTCGAATAATGTCTAGAGAAATAGAACTAGCATTACTAGTTAACCAGTCACCATCTAAAAACACACCCGCGTTATTGATCAAGACATCAAGCCTACCAAAAGAGTCACTAATTTGTTGAACAGCAGATTCAATTTGAGTACTATCAGTAACATCCAGGGCAATTGGGTGAGCTATTATTCCTTCGTTCTCTAAGTTACTCGCTGCTGTTTTAGCTGCATCTAAGTTTCGGGCCGCTATCAGAATTGTCAATCCATGTTGTCCGAGTTGACGACTTATTTCCAGTCCCAGACCTTTATTTGCACCAGTAATCAAAGCTAGTTTGTTCTTGAGTTCGTCCTGCACCATAATTAAACACTCCTGTGTGTAGTGATAAATTTAGACCACATTTCAGAACAAAATGTTTAAGCTGAGTTTAAATACTGGGTTAATCCTCTCACAAAGTTTCAACATTGAGAACCTAGAAGAAAGGCTAGGTAAAACAGCACACACTTGTTGGCAAAACAAAAGAGTAATTCAAATAGGATTATTGCGATAAGCTTGACTATGCAGAAATTTTCTCACTAGCCGCTTGACGTATAATTTCTTTCTTTAACGAATCTGCTGCGACTGCTGCAATGGTTTCCCAATCTTCTTGTTTTAACAACACCCCAAGCAGTTCGCGCAGTATCTCTCGATTAGAAATGAATTCTTCGCCATAAAATTCATCATTTTCCAAAGTAGCAAGTATGTATTCTCTTACCTCTGGTGTCGGCAACCTAAACTTTTCAAGTATTCTTTCTCTTGGACAGGCTTGAACTTTAGTTCAAGACAGGAAGAGGTTCCTCGAACTCACGTTAGCATTGACTTTGTGCTACCAAGGACTGTTGAGTGTTATGTAATTCTTCATTGTGCCGCTTTAAATCTTCATTCGCTAGTTGTAGTTCTTCCAAAGCTAATTAGAACATTCTCGACTCAATAGCAACTGCCCATTACTCATCCGATATAAACCTTGCGGTTCAATAATCGGATCGCCTTTCTTCCAAGGACGGGATGTAATTTCTACACCTCTCACCTCACCAGTTGTGTAGTTAGAAACTAAAGCATTATCAGGCCGATTATTGGTTAAAGCACCGGAACCTGTAATGGTAAAAGAGTTTTCTTGTCGCTTGCTAGCGCGGGAAATGCAGCTATTGGCAATGAGTGCATTGGTATCGATGACTGGAGGTAATTCGGTAAAGCTATTTTGAATGGAACTAGTATCGGGTGCGTTAATGCTAATCACTCCTGAAACGCCTTGTTCTGAACTGGCGGTAATATCACTTTTTTCAGTTGGCTTTATCCGCGATTCGATACCAAAAATACCTTGAGAATTGATTTCGACGTTTCCACCTGTTCCTGTGAAGGCGTTGGCTGTGATGTCGCTGTTTTCTTCGGGGATGGCGACGATAAATCTTGAATCGATATTGATGTTACCACCATCGCCACCTGATTGGGCTGTACCTGCGGTGGTCGAAATTCCGCTACCGCGACGTAATATTAAGCGATCGCTAGCAGTTAAATTAATATTTCCACCATCACCAGAGTTGGTTATTGCTGCAATAAATCCTTTGTTATCAAGTGTTGTGAAACCAGAATTAATATTAATATCTCCGGCTTTACCTTGTCCCAAACTACTCGAACTGATTCCCCCGCGATTTAAAAATAAAGAATCTGTTGTCAGGTTAATATTACCTGCATTGCCTACAGCTATTGAACTGACTGTACTAAAAATACCGCTAGAAAAACCTGTAGTGCCAATACCATCGATTAGAATGCGATCGCGTGCATCAATGGTAATATCACCTCCATTACCTCTCGAAAAAGTACTAGCATTGACTACTCCACCATTGGTTAAAAATAAAGAGCCTGTTGTCAGGTTAATATTACCTCCTCTACCTTCAGCTTGACCTTCTAAGGTAGTAAAAACACCGCTTGAAATTCCATTACTACCGACACCATCAATACCAATAGCATCGCCAGCATCAACTATAATGTCACCCGCATTACCTTTACCAAAACTGGTAGCAGCAAGTTGTCCGCCGTTGCTTAGTGTTAAGGAGTTAGTTGTGACTTGGATATCCCCACCTTTGCCAACACCTCCAGCAGACAAAAAACTAAAAGCGCCACTTGTGTTATTGCCACTAGTACCATCGATCATGACAGCATCGCGGGCATGAATGTTTATATTTCCAGCATTCCGGTTTGCAGAGGTGCGAGTTACACCACCATTTTTTAAGGTCAGCGTTCCTGTTTTAACCTGGATATTTCCACCATTACCGCTTCCACTAGCAAAGGTATATGCCGCAGTTGACGAATTTTTACCATTGGTTCCGTCAAAGGTAACGGCATCGCGTGTATCGATAAAGATATTGCCACCATTACCTTGACCATCACTAAAAGTGGAAATAGTAGCGCCATTTTTGACAAATAATCCTCTAGAATTAATGCGGATATTCCCAGCGTTACCAGTGCTATTGTTTAGCGCAGTAGTGGCTACGGGAGTAAATAAACCATTTTTCCCACCATCAAAAGTTACTGTATCGCCTGCGTTGATGGTGATATCGCCTCCGTTTCCCTGTCCAAGCGTGTTTACAGAAATCTTTCCGTTGGTGACGGAAACTGTATTGCGGGCATTGATGGTGATATTACCTGCATTTCCCTGTGCATTTGTGTCTCCAGAAATGAATGCACCATTGGTGACAGAAAGTGACCCTGTTGTAATTTTGATGTCACCTCCTTTACCTTCACCACTCACCAAGGAACTAGATAAACTACTACTTTCATCAATAATTCGACCAGTACCCAAAGTTACACCTTTGACGACACCATTAATGATGACGGTATCACGAGCATCGATGGTGATATTTCCAGCATTACCTTCCCCTTCAAAAAGTGAAGAAGATATCGTACCGCCATTTGTTAAAAACAGCGATCCTGTTTCAATTTGAAAATTTCCAGCGTTACCATTAGATGTTAGCGTATAAGCACTACTGGGTAAACCATTACCACCAATTCCATCAAAAGTAATAGTATTGCTAACATCAAGAAAGATATTACCTCCAGTTCCTTGTCCGCCGTTGCTAGCATCTAATTGTCCGCCATCTTTCAGTAGTAAATTACTTGCATTTATGCGAATATCACCACCATTACCTATCGCGTTCTTAATACCGAAACTTGATACTGTACTGCCATCTTTCATTCTGCCTCCAAAACCTGAAAATGTCACATTATCGCGGGCATTAATAGTGATATTTCCTCCATTCCCGACTCCACCAGTAAAGCTAGATATTTCAGCACCATTAGTAACAGAAAGTGATCCTGTCGTAACTTGAATATTTCCTGCTTTTCCGACACCTCCAATATTTAAGTTGCTTTGCAAACCACTAAACGAATCATAATCCAAGTTATTAAGGTCAAACTTACCTGCGTCAATAAAAACACCATCTAGCTTGACATTATCAGAAGCTTCGACGGTAATATTTCCGGCATTACCTTGTCCTGATACATTTGTCGATACTTGACTGCCATTAGTTAACGAGAGTGAACCTGTTTTAAGGTAAATATTTCCTCCGTTACCTACCCCATCATTAAACACATAACTACTAACATCGCTCTTAGTATCGAAGGTTATATTATCAAGAGCATTAATGCTGATATTCCCAGCATTTCCTTTGCCAAAGATACTGCTACCAATAAAAGCTCCATTAGTAGCTTTTAGCGTACCCGTCGTAATTTCAATATTACCTGCGTTACCTTCAGCAGTGGATTGTACATTATTAATAATCCCGCTAAAACCATCAGCGTTACCGTTACTACCATCTAACGAAATATTATTACCAGCATTAATGATGATATTACCAGAATTACCTTTTCCGCTAGTGCTACCTTGAATTTGCGAACCATCGTTTATTTCCAAAGAATTGCTATTAATAGTAACGTTCCCACCATTACCTATTGCACCTTCAGCTACTTGGGAAAAAATTCCTGTACTTTCTCCTGGTCTTGATTTACGAAAACTGATATCACCTAAAGCATTGATATTTACATTTCCGGCATTGCCTTGTCCGAAAAAATTAGCGTTGATTAATGCACCATCGCTTAACGTTAATGTCCCAGTCGCAATATTTATATTGCCAGCTTGACCAAATGCTTTTTGTTGCACGACGTTAGCAATGAAACTTTCATCTATTAAGGCTGTATCTGCTGCGGCATTAATAGTAATATCTCCACCTTTACTATTTGAAGTACCTAAACCTATATCTATTCCCGCTCTTAGTTTACTTTGCCCTATCAAATTTACATTTTGAGCCTCAATTTTGATATTCCCGCCACCCGCACCGCGAACATTGACTTCTGCACCATTACTCAGCGAAACATTTGCGCGTTCCACATTCTCAGGTATTACTAAACCCAGATTATCACCTGCAATATTCAATCCCACATTTCCCGGTGCAGCCAAACTTGCTAACTCAACATTTCCGCCATAAGCGCGAATACTCCCACCATCAATATTGATATTCCCACCCACAAGCAACAAACTTTTACCATCAGCAACTCGCAAACCTGTAACATCTTGTCCGATGAGATTAGTACCTGCGGGTGCTTGGGAGTGATTGATAATTCCCCCACTTGCTTGGATTTGATTAAACAGCAATACTGAAGGATTGATAGTTAACAATGGCACTGCTTGGGGATTTGTCGCACTAAAAACCCCTTGATTGCCAAACTGTATTCCGTTTGCAGTCGTCCCCACAAACGAACCCTGCACATTTAAACTGGCATTTTTCCCAAACACAATGCCATTGGGATTTATCAAAAATAAATTCGGGCTAGAATTACCAAATGTGCCCAGTCTCCCCAAAATTTCTGAAGGGTTACTACCTGTCACCCGTGCCAAAATATTCTGAATATCTGCGCTAGGACTGAAGAAATATGCTCCACGTCCCTCGCTGATATTAAATTCTTGAAAGCTATGAAACAGATTAATTTGGCAAGTTGCACCACCTGTAATTACTTCTATGGGCTGTCCCTGAAAGTTGCCTATAACTTTAGATGACTCAGTGCCAAGTGTGTTATCAGATACGATATTACTTTGCTGTGCCTGGGTTTTGCTAGTGAGGAGACTTACACAAAAGCTGCCCAGCAACCCTGTCAATCCGAACTGCAAACACTTGTGTAATCGGTATTTGATCGTCATTCGGTGCGCTTTTATATAGATTATTTGAGTATCTAATAAAACTGCACCCTTAGATAATCAATAAGCGAATATTCGTTAATTATGCAGTTTTCTGCAATCAGGCGATCGCATTTGTGCATTCTCTAGGTATGAAACTGCACGCAAAACTTGCAGAAAAAGATTTTAGGACTTGTGTATACACCGTAGGCTATAGGAGGGGAGGTAAGTCCAACTCTTGGGCGAAAGTCTAAGTTTCGGTATTCCCCTGTGATTACAGAAGCCCCACCCTCAGCCGAAGGCAGGGTGGGGTAGTTCACATTCCCAGTCCCAAAATTTATCTGATTGGTCGTGCAGTTTCAATTGTTCTTTCCACTTGTTGGCATAATCATTGACGTGCTTTTGCCATAGTTCCACTAAATCTGCTTCCACAATCGTGTTATTTTGACCGCGAATTAGTTTTACCAAAGGAACCATTGCACCCAAATTACCCTTAACAATTCAAAATTCAAAATTCAAACATTTTAGACATTTCAGACGGGGATTTAAACCCCGACTGAAATGGGTACTACATCTAAATCTAGGGGTCTTAAACCCCCTCATTTACGATGTCTGAACCTCGCATTGATGTGAATTCACGCGATGGAAGGCTTCAACGAACTCTGCCTGAACCCCCCACACTCTCTTCCCCTCTCTGCCTACACTATGCGTGAGAAATTTGGGTTAGATAACTCCTACCTTTTGCCAAGCATCCTGTACAGCTTTTTGCTCATCACTACCATTACCATAAAGTTCGCCAGCAACTTGAATGGTAACGTTGGCAGCTGTTTTAAAATCTGCTTGAGCATTCAAGCGGTCGCGTAAAGTTATATACCAGATTTTGCCAGCTTTTTCCCAAGCATAGCCACCAATCGCAACAGCCGCTAGATAAAAGGCATAGTTAGGGATTCCTGAGTTGATATGCACCCCGCCGTTATCATCAGTACCAGTATATTTATCTTTGACATGGGCTGGCTGAGGATCTTTACCCAATAGTGGATCATCATAAGCTGTTCCTGGTGCTTTCATCGAGCGGAGGGCAATACCTTTGACAGTGGACGCTAAAAGACCTTGCCCAATAAGCCAATCTGCCTCTTCTGCGGTCTGATTGTTGATCTTCTGTTTCACCAGGGAACCGAAGACATCGGAAAACGATTCATTCAGTGCCCCTGATTCCCCATCGTACTGTAAACCCGCTTGATACTGGGTTACACCATGAGTTAGCTCATGCCCTATCACATCTATTGATTTCGTGAAACGTTGAAACAGTTCTCCGTCGCCATCA
Source organism: Nostoc sp. C052 (assembly GCF_013393905.1). Lineage (GTDB taxonomy): Bacteria > Cyanobacteriota > Cyanobacteriia > Cyanobacteriales > Nostocaceae > Nostoc. The sequence continues at coordinate 119,813 of NZ_CP040273.1, read as the reverse complement.
CCATAAACCATCTGGTCGCCGTTCCAAAAGGCATTGTCATATTTAACCCCATAATGCACGGTGGAGTCTAAACGTAGTCCTTTGTCATCTACGGAATTGCGATCAAATATCTCATGAAACAAGTCATAAGTAGCACCCGCCGCATCGTAGGCTTCATTCACTGCTGCATCACTGCTTGGTGGATCTCCCTCACCCCGCACTAGTGTCCCAGGAAGTTGCTGTCCATATTTGGCATCGTAGATGGTGCGCCGCTTCTCACCCGCAGAAGGAGCAAAAGAGATATTACCGACAACGTTTCTCCGTCCGAGAAATTGTGCCGAAATATTTAATGTCTGAAAAGCCCAACTCCGTTGCTGGTGATTCCCATTCACCACGACATTTTGAAGTATATGGGGCGGGACAATACAACAAATTGGGCATCTAGAGTCTAGTGAATGCTCATCCTTGAACCCGGCTAATTTTTTTTTCTTTCGAGCCACCTACTTATTCTCCTTTTGAAGCTAAGTGATTCTTATCGGTTTCAATAACTTATCGAACAGAATTCAGGAATCAGAATTCATTCACAATAGCTGAATTCTGACAGAAATTGCGGTGCTTCTGGTGCGTCCGCAAAGCGAACGCTGTTTTGTGGTGCAACAATTCAGTCGCTAGTCCCAATCCCCGACTGAAAGATTGCTGACTGGAGCAACGGAAACTGCTCCGGCTCCTCGATCCCACTTTCTAAAAAAGCCCCAAAAACAAGGCTTTTTTTCATCCCTATTTTTTTTCATCAACCCTGCCACTTCCTTTGTGACACCTATCCTGTATAGCTTTGAGTGCTTTCAAGTGACACATAGTTCATAATTTAACCATGCCGCTTTTTGTGACATTCCTTTAATAGCAAGGGTTCTAGAGTTTTACCCCATCTTGCCGCTTTCTGTGACATCTATACACAGTAAGGCTTTCAGATGTCACGGCAAACCTTGCTGCTTTTTTATGCCGTTTTGTGATCCGATACGACAGTAAAATATAGTTAACCAAAATTCAGGCGGAGCAACCAAAAAAACACCTCAGTTGCGGATCGCCTCCGGTGGGCGGTTACGCCATCGCTAAACTCTTGGTAATTCCCCGTTGTGTCTATATTTGAATATGGTATGAATTAATGCTCATCTCTGCTGATACCCAAATTCCTTTTCCACGCTCCCTGGTTTATGCTACCTATCGGGACAAATTAGTTGAGCTAGTTCCCTATATGCCAAACGTGCGCCAGATCACAGTTTTATCCCGTAGTGAAACAGGCAGTAATGTTTCTAGTGTCAATGAATGGCACGGTGGGAGTGAAATTCCAGCAGCAGCAAGAGTTTTGCTCAGTGAAGATATGCTCTCTTGGACAGAATATAATACTTGGAATCAGGCTGATTTTACACTTGAATGGCGTATTGAAACTCACGCTTTCACAGAAGCAGTCAAGTGTTATGGCAAAAACCGCTTTCTGGAAGATGGTAATAATACAGTAATTGAAAGCCGTGGTGAACTAGTGATTGACCCGAAAAAAATTAAGGGAGTACCATTCTTTCTCACAAGTACAATTGCTCATGTAGTTGAAGATTTTTTAGGGAAAAATATACAACCAAACCTCGTAGCCATGAGCGCGGGAGTGCGCCAGTATCTAGAGCAAAATCCATTAGATTGACATGCAGTAAGTCAATCTAATGGCACACTAGTTCATTAAAAAGTCTAATGATGGTCGAAGAGTGAATGTATTAAAAAAGCTAAGTAGTTACTACGCGTTCGCTATACTTGCTTGCTAATTCTAGCCATCGATTCAATTCTTTTTGGTTAATGATGCGTAACTTAGAGAAAGGAATACGGCGTTTAGATGCCCAACGATAGAGGGTTCGCAAACTTACTTTGTAGCCTATTTGCTCATAGATATAGTCGGGTAATTCTCGCCCTAAAAGTGGAAATTCCAGATTTTCTAAATCAATGCCAAAATTGGTAAATCGTGCTTTATCCTTCATCAGTAACAATGAAACGTCAGATAAAGAATACTTTTTAAAAGGGTTTTGACGTTTCAAATAAGTAGAACAAGGTGAAAAAACCAAACTGTGTAAAGATAAGTAAATACATAAATGTGTCTACCAAGGTAACAGGGGTATGGGCAGCCGTTTAAGGGCATTTCTGACTCGTGAGCAAGATAGAACTTTGTTTAACCTGAGAACGGCAGATGTACCCCAGAAAGTTAAAGACAGAGCAGAAGTGATTAGATTGAGCGCAAATGGTTGGTATGTAGAGAAGATAGCGGCTCACTTTAATTGGACAGCACAAACAGTGCGAGAAGTTTTGCATAGATGGGAGCATCTTGGTTTAGAGGGACTTTGGGAAAAACCAGGGCGAGGAGGAAAATCAAGGTGGACGGAAGATGACATGGTGTTCTTAGAAGAATGTTTAGAGAAAGAACCTCGTACATATAACAGCGTTCAATTAGCCCAAAGATTAGAACAAGAACGCTCGGTAACATTGAGTCCTGACTGGTTAAGGCAGGTACTAAAAAAAAGGGGATCATTTGGAAACGAACGAGAAAAAGCCATAAAGGAAAACAAGATCCAGTAGTACAGCAAGTTAAACAAGCAGATTTGGAAATGTTGGAATTGTCTGCGGCCGCAGGAGAAATCGATTTAAAGTATCTAGATGAATCAGGGTTTTGTGCTTGGAGTGAACCGAGTTACAGCTACTACTTCCGAGGCAAACAAAAACGTTTAGAGCAGAGCAAGCGTCGAGGTCGAAGGTTAAGTATTATTGGCTTTCTTCAACCGTTAATTAGTTTCGTTTACGGTCTGGTAATTGGAGGCGTTTCACGCAAATCTTATATTCAAATGATGGAGCTTGAAGCACTAGAAGCACAAAAAACGGGACGCATAAGAGTCATAGTGCAGGATAACGGCCCAATACATCGATGTAAAGAAGTGCAGGAGTTATGGCCAAAGTGGGAAGAGATGGGTTTGTACATCTTCTTTCTACCCAAATATTGTTCGGAAATGAACCCAATTGAATTGGAGTGGCAACACCTCAAAAAAGATGAACTAGCCTCGAAAACTTTTGAAGATGAGTTAGACCTTGCCTATGCTGTGATTGATGGAGTTCAAGCTAGAGCAGAGAAGGGAAATTACAGTACACAACGTATAAGATTTAACTCTAACTCTTCCCCTTAATTGTTTGTTACATAGTTATAAATTTTCTCCACGACTTACTTACGGCTCGACTCACAGCTGAAGGAGCCATACCTAAGTGTCGTGCTGCCTCCGAAAAGCTGCCAGATTGAGCGGAGCGGATAAAAATCATCAGGCTTTTGAGCTTGTCCATTAACCGAAACGCATCTTTGAATTTTTGGCACAACTGTTTTGAATTTTAACTACTTTTTCTTTTTTTCTGCACAAGCTACTGTTTAGAGAAGATAAATTTCAAATACACAAACAGCATTAAAAAAACAGACATGACACAGCAAACAACAGCAGAAAAAATTATCTTAGTCACCGGAGCCACGGGCAATCAGGGTGGTGCAGTGGCGCGTCATCTTTTAAAGCGCGGTAACTTCAAGGTTCGTGCTTTTGTGCGCGATCCAAACAAGTCCGCCGCTCATGCACTCCAACAAGCGGGGGCAGAACTCGTTGCCGGAGATTTCAGGGATCGCGCGTCGCTTGATCGCGCTCTGCAAGGTGCTTATGGTGTTTTTTCATTGCAGACTTTTCTCAAAGAAGGCGGATTATCAGCCGAGATCCGAGATGGTAAAAGCGTTGCAGACGCAGCTTCATCGGCAGGTGTCGAGCATTTCGTCTACAGTTCTGTGGGCAGCGCCGAACGCAACACGGGCATTCCCCATTTCGACAGTAAATTTCAAGTCGAAGAGTACGTTCGCTCACTGGGCTTGCCCTACACAATCATGCGTCCAGTTTTCTTTTTTTACAATTACGCCTCAATGCGTCCAATGGTGGAGCAGGGCACGCTCTCCCAACCGCTCAGTCCTGAAACAAAATTGCAGCAACTTTCTGAAGAAGATTACGGAGCAATGGTCGCTGAGGTATTCGATCGCCCCGCCGAGTTCTTGAACCGCGAAATCGAAGTCGCCAGTGTGGAGATGACCATGCCAGAAATCGCTGCCGCGTTCAGCCTCGTGTTGGGCAAAACCGTCGAATACCAGCAAATTCCGTTTGAAGCGTTTGAGCAGCAAGCTGGGGAGGAAGTGACCATTATGTATCGCTGGTTTGAGAATGTCGGCTACGGAGCGGATTTAGCACAGTTGAAACGTGACTTTCCTTCCTCAAGCGACTTTGAATCCTATTTGCGCGACCACGACTGGACGAAACCAGATTAAAGCGCGTCCCAAGACAAAAGATTTCATTGCCAGAGAGTCCGCTGATTGCAACCATGCCTTTGACTCCAGTAATTTAGATGAGTGTATAATAACCCCGTTCAAAATGGGGAGTTAGTCATTTATAACTGATTATCAAGGGATAAGCTGGGGCGCACTGGCGACGAATGATGCAGGGACTAGAGCGTAATTATACTGCACCTTGTGTAGTATCTAAGTCACAAACAGATTTAGTTTTTGTTGCGGCGGCTGCAAGTCCCCCACAGACTTGGGCGCTAGGGGCAAATGCTGGACTATATCGAAGCTTAGATGGTGGTGAACACTGGCAACAACTTAAACAGGGATTGCCGTCAAAGTTTGATGTTATGGTTCGGGTTTTAACGTTGGATACAGCAGACAGGATTTTTGTTGGTGCTGGTGATTAGCTTTTTACAAGTGAGGATCTGGGAGAAAACTGGCAGTTAGTAGCAGAAAAACTGCCTAACATTCAAGCATTGGCTATAGTCTGAACCAGATAAAGCGATCGCTTTATGCACTCATTCTCAATTCCTTTTAAAAATTTTACATTAGTGCCAAGATTTGAAAGTTTATTTTAACTGGAACTTGCATATTTCTAAAGCTCAAGATTCTCTTGTGCCGAATGCCAAAATCTAGCGATACTGATCCGCTTTTTTTCCTCTTCAACCCTGTAGACAACACGATATGGTTTAAGAATAAGCTGACGAATATTAGGGTCGTCAAACTCAGGTACTTTCTGACCAATGAATGGAAATTGACTTAACTCCCTACTTTTTTCAAGGAGTTGCTGACCCAATTTCCTTGCAGCTTCAGCATTGCTTAAGGCAATATACCTGACAATTGCTTCCAAATCCCCCACAGCTTTGGGAGAAAGAACTACTTGGTAGTCCATGCTTCAATCATCTGCTCAACAGATTCAATTGACACTTCCTTCCCTTGGTCAATCTCTTCTAAACCCTCTTTTACAGCCGCGATAAACTCAATTTCTTTAACAATCTCACGCAGAGACACATTTGGCGGCAAGCGCTTCACAAGTTCAAGGACTGTTTCTCTATCGCTCATAGTAGTTTTGCTTCTATGCAGATGACTACTGTAATCTTAACTCATGGGTTCACCTTGTAACTTTTCTTTTAGCTAGACAAATAACTTTGATAATGTTTTCCGACCTGCTTGTTGAGAAAGATTTCATCCTAATCTGACTGGCAGGCAGCAAATCTATCCATTAAAAGTTGGATTGATTTTGATTAATATTTTAGCTTATTCTATAAGGGGGTTCTTCCTGTGGGGAAGGCTTAACTTGATGACATGAATTCGTCTCAACGTAATTTAATTAGTCACTATACAATAGTTAACGCACTGAAGTACTGTTGAGCATTGAGATAAATGAATTCGCAAAATGAACTCCTAAAACAGCAGTTGATAAAAGCGATTTCTTGTCAAAATCTGCAAGAAATTCAAAAAATCCTAACCCTAGCACAATTAGAGGATGAGACAATAATCCTCAAAGAAGCTCTTGTGCAAGTAGAGTATGCAAATTTTGTTTGGTTCTTGCAAGAATACGTAGGTAAAGAAAGTTATCAACAAGCCGTAAAGGATGTATCGACAAGCATGACTCAAAAATTAGTTCAAGGAGGTTTTAAGCCAGGGGTTGATTTCAACTTACACCCAGATGGTAGGATGTTGGCCTCAAAGGAGGCAAATGAATATTTAGAAAATTATCATTCTAAACAACTAGAAAATAGCCAAATTTCTGTTGTAGCTTATGCACTACCAGAGTCAATGCAGATGTTAGAAAAAGTTTTAGGTGTGCGATTTTTTGAGAATCTTGGGAGGGTGGCAGCTAAACGTTTAGCCACAATGGATGATGCGACAGCCAGTATTTATTGTCTATGGCTGATGCAAGGGATCAGTGGTCGTCATCCATTGCTGGAAAAAGATTTTTGTGAGTGGTTCATGATTGAGATTTGTGGTGAGCGATTGTCAGCCTTAGCATCAGCCGAGATTCAAGGCTTGGAGTTTAATGGCTTAGTGGTATTTGAAGATTTGTTGATGGCACTGGGCAAAACAAATGTATCGATAGTGAAAGAGAGCGACTTAACTCTTGAAAATTTGCGATTACTAGATCAAGTTTGGACGGGAGAAAATATGCGAGTGTTTGAATTAATTTCCATCTTGGAAAAAGATGGCGAACGAGATTTTTAATCAAAATGCGCTCGCTACGGCAATTGTGCGGATTCATGAAGTTAGCTGATTAATAAGTCCCGCATAAACACGGATTCATTCTTGCTGCCTTTCAGTAAAACTGCATTATACAAGTTTTGAAGGTGTATTTATGACTGATACTACAATGTTAGATAACCGTATAAATAAGCAAATAAATTTGGAACCATTAGAAGCGACAGTAGCAGCAACAGAAGAAGAGTCAGTAATATTAGCCGAAAAGCTTACACAGGTGGCAATTCCTTTAGAAGTACTGTTGCAAGCACTGAATATAGCAAAATACGATAAGTCAGCAGCTTTTCAATACGCTGACAACTACTTAAACAAAATTAGAAATAAAAAGTGGATGTTTAGAAAATCCTTATCTGCTGCAAAAAAAATAATTTGTGAGAAAAAACTTGGAAATAGTTAGCATAATTGCTGAACAAAGTATTGTAAGTATTATATACAGATAGGCAGAATATTTAACGGGACTTAAGCAAATTATCTTAAGCCAAAGCATCAATAGGTTTTATTCAAAAAATTTAAAATTAATAGAAAAAGCTCAATGACACAATTTAATGATAATCAAGAAAGCCAAAAAAAATATTTATACTCGGTATCACTATTGCGGAAGAGTAAAGCCAGAAAATCTAGCATTTAATGCTAATTTACAAGAATTTTCGCAGAAAGTTACCTATATTGTTAATCTGGAAACAAATGGAAAGTTAGCTCCTGGGAAAGCTTTCAATCAGATTGAAGAACTTTGGGAAGAATTAAAACGTACTAAAGATGGGCTAATGATTGACGATAAGTATTAAATGCTTATCAAATCATGTATGAGTATTCTAACCATATTAAAGTCCTTTTTAATTCTGACTCCTGGGTGCTAAATTCTTAAAAATTAACTAACCTTTCTTATTCTGCTCCTGCCATAAAAGCTGAGATTGATACTTCTGAAGTTTCTTTAAAATCTCTTGGCGTTGTGGATGCCCTTCAAGAGATTTTTCAATGGCAGCAAATTCGTCTAATACAATCACTTCTGGCTGTAGCTTAGGATTGTTTACTGCTGGGTCTATAGATTTCATAATTTTTATCCTTGGAAGGCGTTTGCTTTGGTAGGTTTTATGACCATATTCTAATATCTTGGGTATGGTGTAGGAGCCAGTGCGACGCAAACTTGGAAGGACTTCATGGAATACCCATCGCTGGAATCGCTTGGCAACAGGTTTATGGGATTTGAAAATCAAGCGGTAAAGTTCTGGTTCTGTCACAGTCAACAGGGAGCTGTTCGCCACCTTGGGTACTGACAATGGCAGTACCCTTTTCATCAGCTTTTAGTAGTCTGCCAAGGAAACAATGCAAAGGTGGTTAGCAGAAGGGCAGAGGGGAAAGAACTTGGTATTTGCTGCTCCCCTGCTCCCCTGCACAAGCGCAATTTTGGGTTGGCGAACTACTAGGCTTAATCTGGGCAATTCTCGCTATCCCATCCATTCGGGTGTATTCCGCAGACTAGCACGTTGTCCCCATACTTAACTCCGTGATAGTTAGCACAACCGATGCAAGCTATTGGTCGGCTAACTTGGTCATCAAAATCAAAATCAAAATTATCATCCTCCGATTCATCAACTCGAACTAAGGATGCATTACAGTTGGGGCAGGTTTGAATATCTCGCCCCAAGTCTTTAACTAGACAAGTGAGCGATTGCCACGAAGTCATGGCCTCACCACTGTTGCTAATATGACTAGTGAGTGACGAAAAATAGGGGTAACTGCATTGGCATACGACCACCTCACCATCAGTATGCGGATCGTAATGAGCTTCTAGATATTCTTGGGCAATTCTCCAGTTTTGTTGCTTAGAAATACTTTGTGGCTCACCTTCATAGTTTACCTCCCACAGTCTCTCATCGTGAAAAATCCTAAGAGAAAATGATGTATAGTCATGAGCTAAATTTTCTAGTTCGCAATGACTTTTGGCATTTTTGTAATCAAAACTGCGATGCTCAACTATTAACTTATGCTCACGGGGATAAGACTGGATTACCAGATACTCTCCTTCATAAAAGGGATTATATTTGGTAGCAATTCGAGGGTTGAAAAATAAGAAATCCCGTTCAGTATCCATATAAATAAATTGTAATTTTTCATTTGTCCAACATAGCTGACAGAGCCAACACTGATATGTTTTGAAGATTAACTTTTCCCTTCGCTAGCCTTCGTACCTCACTATAAGTAACAAATACAATACTTAAGCAAGCAGTTGAATTGACTACGAATGCAGGCAGACGACCACCAGTTAGCAATAGCATTACTAAAAACCCAATGCCGACTTGAGTTGTTTGTTTAACTAATAAACTGAGGCGATCTCTGACATCAAAAATTTTCATTCATCCTCCTAATCCCGGAAAAAACTTACTCCAAACACTTTGCTCTTTTGACGCTGACTCTTGTGAGCCTAAAACATTCTGTACCCCTCGCTGATTACTCTGAATCTCCTGCATATTGAGAGTGTAAATAGTTTGGGCTAACTCTGGATTCTCTTCTAACAGTTCGGCTTCAAGCTCCAACTCCTGCTGCAACAATCGGGCGTTTCGACGCAAGAACATCTGCTGGTTGTACCGCCTAATGATAAGTGATTCTGAGAGTTGTAGTTGTTCTTCAAAACTCAAGTCTTCGTATTCGTTAAACATCTTCGTGAACTCCGATTAAACTAAAGTACTCGGCTGAAAGTTCCATCAAGTATCTGAGTGCCAAGCAATTACCGTAGTTAGTGTATATTTGAGTTATTGTATGCAGGATGAACGGAATATTATCCGGTGTGACGTTTTGGAACTGAATGGCTAGATTAAATGCTGAGTTTTCATCTTCTGGCTCTAGTGGCGGTGCGTCTGTCCAGACTATTAAACCTCGCTTGTCCAGTTCTGCTAAAGAAATATCATTTATAGCATCAACAACTGAATCTGGTGCATATTTTAGCAATAGCTTAATCATAGACAATTCCTCCATACAATAATTGATACCCTAGCCTCAATCTTGTAATAAATTCGTTAGTATTGCGATTCCCCCAAACAGGATTACTACGGCTTTTTATCCAGTTGATTGGACTATGACAAAATAATTCGTAATTCGTAATTCGTAATTCGTAATTATTTATCTTTAAGTTTTTTGGTAGAGGCAACAAGGATTTTACCAATTTCATTTGCTTCTTGAAGGAGTAATTGAAATTTTTGTTTTTCAACTAGCTCAGATTCAATTAAAAGTTCTAGCCAATACTGAGTTTCTCTTGCTTCTTTCAAAGCGATCTCCAATTTATTGATAAAATCCTTTGGAGATTGGGCTGATTGAGCTTCTCTAACATTAGCTCCAATTGAAGTTCCTGAACGTAAAAGTTGTTTAGAAAGAATGCGAGTTGCACTTGAAGCTTCATCCAAAAAGCAACAAGCTTTAATAATTCTAACTGCAAAAGATTTAGTCCTGTCCGTGATAGTAATATTAGTTGTCATGATTTAATTACGAATTACGAATTACGAATTACGAATTATTTTGGTAGCCGAGATTTTCCAGCAGTAGGGTAACGCCTTTTTCGTTTAACTCTTGCCCCGTTAATTCGTGCCACTTCTGTTTAATTTCCTGAAAATGCGGTCTTCTTCCTAATTCTGTTGCCCATTTTCTAATTTCTTGATACCAGTCAGTCTGCTGCTGTGAGGATTGCTGATTATTTTTAGAACTATTAACAGTGTCAGCATTCGGTTTGGAATCCTGTTTTTGTTCCAGACCTTTGATATCAAATTCCGGGATTAAAGCAACAAAGGGATTAGACCGAGTGGGAATAACTAAGGCATAACGTACACCAGCTTTATCTAGTAGTTCGCAAGCTTGGCGTAACATCTCCAAAATCTCTTTTTTGACGTTTACAAAATCCTGGGGATGGTCAAGTATATAACTCGATGTTTGCCCCATCGCAATAAAGCAAACATTTTTCAAGGACGGGCGGCTAAATCCGGTTTCCCCAGAGAGTGGGGACTGGCCCATAAATAAACCATGACCCTTTAACCCCGCCGTGAATTTGATGATATAGTTCCAAAAACCTTGCAAGTCTTTGGCAGTATCAGCATCAACCATTCCCGGAAGTCCCTTGCCACCACCAAATACAGAGTCCACCTCATCTTGAGCAAGAAATAATTCGGGAACACCCTGACATTCACCACCAACAATTGATACCCTAGCTTTTTGTTGGTCAATCATGTTAGTGGCGAAAGTAATCCAATCTCTTAAGGCTTTCATGCCGTCAAACTTACGGCTGAACTTGCACAGCCATCTGGTAACTTCATCTTTTGGATCACTACCAATGACAATTGCCGGACTTTGAGATTTTGCAGCAATTTTATTAATAATCACTCCAGCCAGAGTTGACTTGCCGGATTGTGTGCCACCAGAAATGTAGAAATGGTGATTACTGCGAAGGGTCATATTTTGATTAGATGCAGCATCACACAGTTCATCAATCCAAGCACCATCAATTCTGATGTACTCAGGATAATTAGCTGCGATCGCTTGCAGAACTTTCATCGCACCCGGATTAATCACCGACTGTACCGACTCTTCATCAATGTCAGCAATATCGGGATTGGGAATACCAGTCGGTGAAGGTTGTTGTTGTGCTGGTGGTTCGGGAAGTGTAACCAACCCTTGCAACTGATATTCAGCTATCCACCGGGGGCGCTCACTAACGGGCAGGCGATTCACATAATCAGCAACTCGGCGTTTAGCTGCGATCGCAGTGGTGACATAATTGTATGCTGCCTGACCCTGTAAATGCTGTTTGAGTGCTTTTAAGTCAGCTTCTAGCAAAGACTGGTAAACTTTTTCCTTACTTTCGCTGATTTGAGCGGATACCCCAAACAACCCAGCACTGATCGTCCCAGCGCCAAGTAAGATTCCGGTTGTTATTCGGTCAGTATTTAAGAAAAAAGGAGCAGACAGACACATAACTGCACTCGCTCCTAAAGAACATAAAATAGTCCGTTCTGCATGAATAGCACTACTAACAGTTAGTCGTTCTAGTTCAAATGTCATTGCTATCGCACCCCCAACGCAACACCAGCTGCAACTAATGTTAAGAAGACAAACAGGAATATCACCCCAGGCATTAACCCAATGGTGAAAGTCTTGCGGTTGAAACCGAATCCTTTAACGACTAAGCCAGCAAAGTTAAAGAAACCAACTGCCAAACCGCAAATGCAAATCATGCCAATGATCCACACCAAGAATTGACTGACTGGGCTAGCAACTGAGAGAAACCCCATCAACATTGACAGCCCGACTCCAGAGACGGCATATCCAACGAAGGAAAGCTTAATTTGCATAATTTAAGTTGCTCTAAGTAAGTCGTGGAGAAAATTTATAACTATGTAACAAACAATTAAGGGGAAGAGTTAGAGTTAAATCTTATACGTTGTGTACTGTAATTTCCCTTCTCTGCTCTAGCTTGAACTCCATCAATCACAGCATAGGCAAGGTCTAACTCATCTTCAAAAGTTTTCGAGGCTAGTTCATCTTTTTTGAGGTGTTGCCACTCCAATTCAATTGGGTTCATTTCCGAACAATATTTGGGTAGAAAGAAGATGTACAAACCCATCTCTTCCCACTTTGGCCATAACTCCTGCACTTCTTTACATCGATGTATTGGGCCGTTATCCTGCACTATGACTCTTATGCGTCCCGTTTTTTGTGCTTCTAGTGCTTCAAGCTCCATCATTTGAATATAAGATTTGCGTGAAACGCCTCCAATTACCAGACCGTAAACGAAACTAATTAACGGTTGAAGAAAGCCAATAATACTTAACCTTCGACCTCGACGCTTGCTCTGCTCTAAACGTTTTTGTTTGCCTCGGAAGTAGTAGCTGTAACTCGGTTCACTCCAAGCACAAAACCCTGATTCATCTAGATACTTTAAATCGATTTCTCCTGCGGCGCAGACAATTCCAACATTTCCAAATCTGCTTGTTTAACTTGCTGTACTACTGGATCTTGTTTTCCTTTATGGCTTTTTCTCGTTCGTTTCCAAATGATCCCCTTTTTTTTTAGTACCTGCCTTAACCAGTCAGGACTCAATGTTACCGAGCGTTCTTGTTCTAATCTTTGGGCTAATTGAACGCTGTTATATGTACGAGGTTCTTTCTCTAAACATTCTTCTAAGAACACCATGTCATCTTCCGTCCACCTTGATTTTCCTCCTCGCCCTGGTTTTTCCCAAAGTCCCTCTAAACCAAGATGCTCCCATCTATGCAAAACTTCTCGCACTGTTTGTGCTGTCCAATTAAAGTGAGCCGCTATCTTCTCTACATACCAACCATTTGCGCTCAATCTAATCACTTCTGCTCTGTCTTTAACTTTCTGGGGTACATCTGCCGTTCTCAGGTTAAACAAAGTTCTATCTTGCTCACGAGTCAGAAATGCCCTTAAACGGCTGCCCATACCCCTGTTACCTTGGTAGACACATTTATGTATTTACTTATCTTTACACAGTTTGGTTTTTTCACCTTGTTCTACTTATGTTCGTCTGGAGATATGCCCTCATCTGGTAAAAGTTGACTAAGTTCTGTGTCTTGGTTATCTCCAATCTTTACATCTAGAGAAATTGGCTGCTTTGAACTACTGAGAAAATCCCTAATCTGGCTTGGTTGTAAATCTAAAGTTTCAGCAATTTCTACAACACTGGCTGGACGACCCAGTGTCTGAAATAATTCTCGCTGTACCTTCTTAATTTTGTTCAGTTGTTCGGTGATATGAATTGGCAAGCGTACAGTACGGGATTTCTCTGCAATTGCCCGTGTGATTGACTGTGTAATCCACCAGTATACGTAGGTGGAAAGCTTATAGCCACGATTGGGGTCAAATTTTTCTACACCCCTTTGTAAACCTATTGCCCCTTCTTGCAGCAAATCTAAGAATTCCAGATTGCGATTAGTATATTTTTTGGCAATCGAAACCACTAGACGCAAGTTTGCTGTCACCATTTTTTGTTTGGCTCGTTGCCCAAGATTTTGTATTTGAGCTATTTCAGGTTCACTTTTGTCAACATCAACAGCTAATTCGACCATTGTTGGCTCACGATCTAGTTGTTGGGTGAGTTCATTTTTTCTTTGCTCAATTGCCATGATTTGCTGTACCTGCCTGCCATAAGCAATTTCTTGGTCTGCGGTTAGCATTGGGTAACGACCAATCTCTTGCAAATAGATACGAACCATGTCTGGACTCAGGCTGGACATACAACTTAACTTTTTTGATATTTAGACGAACCTAAAAGTATAAATCAAATCGCTGAATTAATTTTCCTGATATGAACAGCCAAAAATATTGACCTGAGATTGCAATAGATAAATTCAATTTAGAACGCAATTATTCATAATAGTATCCAGTGAGCGCTTACTATACCTCCATCCCAAAGTTCTACCTGTGGTAGCTTTTGTCATTAAACTTAGCTTGTTGAGAATTAATTATGGCATTACCCAAGCTCTAAATGAAAGTTCCTGACTTAACTGGAAAAGTCAAGTAGGGTATGGGGACTAATAGTCTTTCCCGTACACCTCATACCCTGTTCGGTAAAAAACTATTTGGGAACAGTAGTCGCGTTGAGTTCACCCCTTTTCCCTTTTGCCCTCTTGTTTGCACCTTGTGTCACATGAGATTCTTCTTCTTGCTTACTGGAATTGACCATTTTTACCAAGTGCTGATTTAGATAACTTTGCGCCGAAATGTACAAACTTTCCCAAATCTCTTGATTGCGGCTGATTTTTGTACCGACTGTATTTCCGGCTGTTTTCTCCGATACCAAGTATTTGCGGAAGTAGTTAGTCCACAGATGTTGCAGGAAATCTTCAGCAAATTCGTTAAACGGCAGAATCCATTTATAGTCCTTGTCCAGAAATACCCGATATGATGCGATTATCGGTAGTGCTAAGTCAGTTGGCGCACCAAACCCAAAAGAGTACTTACTGTCCGGCAACAATGTAGTTTTACGTATATCAATTGATGCTAGGTCGTTAGCACCCTTTCTTCTGGGGTTGCTGATATAGTCTTGGATTATTTCGTAGAGTCTTTGCTCTATCCACAGAGCATGAGTCAAGAGAGGCAGTAAAGCGGTTAACCGTTCCCTTTCTGCATCTGTGATGTTACTTGGAAGACTCATTCCTGCTGGGTGTTTGGTTCGTTTATTGCCGTCGGGGTTGTACTTATTTCTGTCGAGACAGTAAAGCAACTTCAGCAAATGGGTGACATTACACTGGGCATTTCTGGGAGCGCCGCTTTGATTTTGATAATAGGCGATGCGGAATTTTCTATCTTCTTTCTGTTCTAACTGGGCTAAGTACTGCTTGATGAATTTGTAATCACCCCTGGCGTTGACTTTGGAACGAGAATCTACTGGGGTTGTAGTATTTGAAGCTAGGGCTATATCTTTAGCTGATTCTTCCGAGAGTCCAATGTGAATCGTAACTTTTACCCTAGCTTCGGTTAAGTCATATTTGTAATTTTTCGCTTGCTCAAAAGCTAAAACTGTATGCCCACCATTAATAATCCCATCGCTACCCCCCTCGTTAGCTTCTAAGACTTCTAGCTCCAGTTCAGTTTTGTTCTTGACAGGTTTAGTTTTATTGGCTGACAGAACGATTCCACTGTGACGAGAGAAGAATTTTTCGGGTTCGGTCGTTAGTGAGTCGAAGATTTGTCTGTAGGTCGCGCTTTTACGGTTCGGTTCGCGGATGTTCGGTTCTAGCGGCAGGTCTATAGGAAACGAGTCTACGTGGGCTGTGGCGATAATGCAATTGGGGTTGGCTTGAAAATAGTTATCTATCTTGATGTTCCAAGTCTTGGGCATACAATATCTGCAATGTCAGGGGAATTTCTATGTTACCAAAACCCTTAACATGTCGCCCAAGTCCTCATATTCAAGCCACTCCCCCATAATTACACAAGCTCAGATTTCAGCCGGAGGCAAGTCTGAGTAGTTCACTCGGATTCTTCACCTAGATCAGATTGGCGACTGTTGCGAACATGAAGAATTGCTACAGTATTTTCTGACACGACAAATAAAACTCGATATTTTCTTCGTTTTCCAACCCAGAGTTGCCGAATTTCACGACCGATCACTGGTGCTTCTGGTGCTATGCTACAGCGATTAGGAAATTCTTTTAGTGAAGCGATAGCGTCAAGAAGTTCATAATACCAGCTATTGGCTACTTCAGCACTCAGATTGTCGCACATCCAACGATAAGATGTTTCGATTTCTTGAAAGGCAGTGGGTTGAATGAGAACCTGGTAACTCATGAGCGAGGCGGAATGCCAAGTTTCTGTTCTAGGGCTGCCAAGGCTTGGTCGGACGGAATTCCTTCACCCTGCTCAAACTCATCTAGTCCTTTACGAATACCTACTATTGCTTCTAGGTAATCAATGCGTTCTAAGAGTTCTCTATATGTGGCTAGTGGATGTTTTGGAGATGTTTTGAGTGATTTCAAAAACCCAAGTAGATCCTCTAGTAGTTCGTTTGGAGTGTTGTCAATTTCTTGTAATAGCAATTCTTTGATCGTCATTACAGTTCTATAGATGAGATTTCTGTTTCTAGTATGGCTAATTATAGCTATAAGTGCAGACCATAGCACTTTAAACGTGTCGGTTCGCAGACTAATTGAAAAAATCTCAACGAAATAATAAGGGTTCTGGCATACCTTGTCGCAAGCTAAGTGAAAAACGAGTTATTTATTGTACTGTTGCATTGTGTATTTGTTGCATTAACAATCAAGTTCACTTTTGCTGTCTCCATACAAGGTTGTACTCTCTCTCAACAGCCGCCAGCAGTTTTGATTGCTCCCGTGAAAGATACGGTTTGGCAAAATTCCCAACTCCTGCAACAGCCAATCCACAGAAGAGTCACGCCTGGCCGCTTGATGCAACTGCCGTAACCTCACACATAACTACTGCTTCATTCACTTTCGTGCGATGGCGTATCCGCCATGAACCGGTGGCATTAGTCGAACGCGAGTGCGTCTCGTAGAGAAGACGTGCCGAACGCGAGTGCGTTCCGCAGGAAAGGCATTGCCGATAGAACGCGAGTGCGTCTCTGAAAAAGAAGAGAAGGTATCGCCCTTACCTCAAAACAAAAAATCTACCCCCCAATACCTTTACCACTCTTGTAGTTCATAGCTCTGGGTTTCCTCTTGCCTATAGGGACTATTTTGGATTGCTTGGGTGCTTGTGGCGGACGGCATTGCTCACAGTAGAGTGGTCGGACACCAAAGGTTTCTCGTTGTGTGGGTTGCTCACACTGCTTACATACAAAGTTAAAAACGCGAGTATGAATTTCCCGCTTGTGCGCTCTGACAGTGTACTCTCGGACTTCAATAGTTTTGCTGGGCATCGGTTCTTTCTTCGGTGTTCTATTTATAAGGATAGTTTCTAGATAGCAATATATTCATCCCGCATTTCTCACAAGCTTGAAATGCAGAGGGGCAGAGGGGCAGAGGGGAAAGAACTTGTACAATAACTCTCCCCTGCTCCCCTGCTCCCCTGCTCAAGCGCAGGCTTTGAGAGGTGTGGTGAGAAATCCGGGTCATGCACCATTTGATTGAAACAGTGAGGTTTTTCGCCGCGGATTAAGCAGAGGCCATGCCGCCGGAAAGTGCAAGTACGCGGGAAGCACTCCTGACAGCAATAATTGAAGGCATCTTTAACAACGGTTGCGGTTTGCTCTCAGCCTTTGGAGTAGCGAGTTCGACTTATATAAATGAAACTAGTAGTCTGTCAAGTCAACTTTGCTGGGTGAGATGGTTGGGTATAACCGCTCCATCTTTCTCCGTGCATCATTGGTTTTAAAGCGCCAATTTACACTGGTACATGCATCATTCCGTTGTTGTTCCCAAGTGGCGATTTCAGAAGATAATGTCTGTACGTTTTTTATGCGTCGTTCTAAACACTGTCGAGATAAAACAGAGAATTCAATCTCAACTTGATTTAACCAAGAAGCATGTTTTGGTGTATAGTGAAACTCTAATTTTTGAACAATCCGACGAGCTTCTTCAGGGGAAAAAACTTCATATAAAGATGCTGGATTATGTGTGTTCAGGTTATCGACTACTAGACGAATAACATCAGCATCGCGGTGATAAATATCTACCAAATTCTTCATTTGAAAGGCAAAATCTACTTTTGTTCTTTGTTGTGTCACTTCCATATGTCGCCAACCCGCTAATGGTTGAAAAAAAGCAAATATATTGACACTACCGTTTCTTTTATACTCGTAATCATAACGAAGAGGTTGTTCTGGTTCGGCTGGTAATGATTCCCTAACGTCTTCTAACAATTGATACGGACGTTCATCGAAACAGACTACCGGACGTTTTGGGTCTAATGGTTCGCCGTATAAATCTAACAAGTCTTCCATCCGTAAAACATACTCTGCATCAACCTTGGGGATACACCATTGTTCTTTTAACCACGGCTTGACATCGTTTTTTTTAAATAGGAACGCACAGTTTCATAACTAATAGAATCCACAACTTCTATTCTTACTATCCGGTCTGCTAAAAGTTTTAGTGTCCATCGTGTGCGTCCAGACGGTGGGTCAGAACAAGCTGTAGCAATCAAAAATGCTTCTTTAAAACCATCAAGCTTCCGTGGTTTAGGTGGATGAGGACGGTCATTGAGTGTACCCTCAATTCCACTTTTGATCAACTTGGCGCGGGTGCGCTCAACTGTTGAGACGCTGACTCGTAGTCTATCTGCAATAGTAGCATCGGTTTCACCCTCAGAAGCCATTAGAAGAATGTGGGCACGAGTAATAGTTCTTGCTTTACTCTTACCTGTTTTGATTAGCGATCGCAGTTTTTCTGCTTCTTCTGTACTCAAATTTACAGTATACTTTTTTACCATAAATATATATTGCTAGATTTCAATTAGCTTACCAAAAATCTGTCTCACCCAGCAAAGTTGGCTTGACGGACTACTAGTAGTTCGCCAACCCAAAATTGCTGGGTGGAGGTCGGCAGAGGAGCAAGGGAGCAGGGGAGCAGAGGAGAGATTTGTACAAGTTCTTTCCCCCTTGCCCCTCCGCACCTCTGCCTCTCTGCTTGCCACCACGCAAAGTTACCTTGGCAGACTACTAGAGTCCAACAACCCTTAGTTAATCCTAATTAAGAAGATAGTCTTTTATCTTGTTTTGATGAGAGCGCAAAACAGAGAGAGCAAGATGTTCAGTTTTGCGAATTGTTTCTCGACTTAGGTTTAGACGTTTCGCAACTTGACTCAAAGTCAACTGCTGATTATCTGACAATCCAAAACGTAAAGTCAATATTTCTCGTTGCCTTGGCTTAAGTAATGCCAGCAACTTGCTCAAGTCTTGCTGTAGAGACTCAAGAGTTATTTGCTCATCTAGAGAAATGCCATCCATCGGCAAAATATCGGCTAGTTCAGTTTCACCCTCATCTCCCACTCGCATTTCGAGTGAGACTGGAGACTTAGAAACCTGAAGGTAATCTCTTATTTGGCTTGGCGACAGATTTAATGATTCGGCAATTTCTACTACAACTGGAGGACGACCCAACGATTGAGACAGCTGCTGCTGTATTCTTCTGATTTTGTTTAACTTTTCATTGATATGGATTGGCAAGCGGATAGTGCGAGACTTATCTGCTATAGCGCGTGTTATTGACTGGGTAATCCACCAATAAACATAGGTTGATAATTTGTAGCCTTTGTTAGGGTCGAACTTTTCGATTCCTCGTTGCAGTCCCAGCGCCCCTTCTTGGAGCAAGTCAAGAAAATCTAAATTGTGGTTCTGGTACTTTTTAGCGATCGCCACCACCAGCCGTAGGTTAGCAGTCACCATTTTCTGCTTTGCTCGTTCCCCTTGATGAAGAATTAACTCCACTTCAGCTTCGCTTTGCCCAAGTGAGGTAGCTAACTCTCTTGCCGTTGGTTGTCGGTTTAGTTGAAGTGTGATCGCTTGCCGTTGCTGCTCAATCGCCATCATCTGCTGTACAAGCCTAGCATTTGTAATTTCTTGCTCAGGAGTTAGCAGAGGGTAGCGTCCGATTTCTTTGAGGTAGGAACGAACTAAGTCCGTAGTTGGGCTGGGCATACTTTCAATTAATTGTGAGGACTACTTTTCTTTTTCGTTTGAATAGAACTTTTATTTCCAGAATTAGCTAACCAATCAAATCTTAACCATAGACTTCACCCAATGTTTATTTTTGAGAAATAAGTTTATAAATATAATACTTGAAATCTTCAACTAGGTAAATACTAAAGTTTGGTTTGTTTTATAAATAAACTTTAAAATAACGAAGAAGTTTGGCTAAATTAAATTAGAGAGGCGCTACGCTCATTTTAGAGTGAAGTCCTCTCTTGAAGAGAGGATATGTTCAAATTCGCTTCACATTTGAACATGGCTTAAGAACGCTTTGCGTAAATCAATTGAAAAATACAAATACTTAGTTGATAAATAATCATGGATATGCAATCTCTACTCACTTTGACAATCGAAGTCATCTTTTGGGCATTCGTTACTCTCGTTATATTCCAGTTCATTAATGGACTATTTGTATCGTCTGCTTATGCTAGTAATGTGGTTTTGGTTAGCAATCTAAATATAGCGGCTTCTACAATCCCATCAGTTTCAGAAGTAATCACACCACAAGCTCAGACTTTTGAAAAATTGCCAGATCCTTGGATGTTAGAGGATGAAGTCATTCATTGTACCAGTAACGAAGCAGTTATTCTCTCATTCCCTACATTGAGATTGCTGCCTCCAGTTGAAGAAATTTCACCACAACCAAAACGTGCTATTTGTTCAAATAAAGCTAACAATACTGCCAACAAGTCACCGAAAACTAAACAGGCTGATGTAAATTCTTCAGGCAAGCGCAAGCCAGGTAGACCGCGTAAAGCTGGCTAATTCGCTTTTTAAGCCTCGGCTGATCACCTAAGAATAAATCTTGGAAGGTTCAAAAGTTCAAATGAGGCAATTACTTGCCTCATTTATTAATAAGAGAAAGGCTTCGCCATAGCAATAGTGAAAAAATAATATTGTGAGTGATGCAATGGTACAGCAACTTTTCACTCAAGGTTCTTTATTCGATTTGCAAACAGTAATCGATTATGGGCAGTCAGTTATTAATGTTGCCCAAGAGCTTGCAAAAGTTTTAATAGATAATCGCCCTCTCTCTACAAAAACTGTTCAAGCTCAGATGAATCGCTATTTTCTAGGCAGTGCTGCGTCCGGTGCGTGGCAGTGGAAAGACGCTTACGAAGCAGTGGAAGTAGCGCAAATCTTATATCTGCGTCATCTGGAAATTAGGATTTTATCACAACAACCTCAAGTGGTTGTGCAACAATTAGAAGAATTAACAGCCCTCTGCCCAACCCAAACACGGCGTAGTGAAGAGTCAGTACAGCTTCAGCAATTCTCCACCCCTCTACCGCTTGCTTATCTAGTAGCCAAAGCAGGATTTATAAAGGCTGATGATTTGATTTTGGAGCCAAGTGCCGGAACTGGTCTATTGGCACAAATGGCTAAATTGCACAGTGCAAGTCTGATGCTCAACGAGCTTGCACCCGATAGAACGAAGATTCTGCGGCGATTATTCCCTGGTACACCATTATTCTCAGTAAACGCGGAACAAATTAACGACTATCTGGCAGGGCAAACTCAGCCCTCAGTTGTTCTGATGAATCCGCCTTTCTCCGCATCTCCCAAAATCAGCAGTCGCAATCCCGACGCAACTCCTCGCCACATAAACTCGGCATTGCAAAGACTGGCTGACGGTGGACGATTGGTAACAATCACAGCCAATTGGTTTTCTCCGGCTAACCCAAGCTGGCGAGAGACTTTCCTTAAGTGGCAGGATTTTGCGCGAGTTTTAATGTCGGTCGGGGTTAACGGCAAGGTGTACTCAAAGCATGGGACGCAAATTGACACCAGAATCACAGTAATTGACAAGGTTCCGGCTGATAATCCCGGCGAAATCCCCTGTATTTCTGAAACCTTGGATTTGCCTGAAATACTGGCATTAATTGAGCAGTTGCCACAGAGGTCTTCGTGGGAAAGCTCAGATATCAAAGCTGCTGCGGCAATCGCAAAAGTTGTTCAATTACCAAAACGCTCTGTGGTAGTTCAAGCAGAAACACTTTCTTCAATTCCAGATGTGGTTATTCTGGAATACGAAGTCGTCGAATGGTCTGCTACTGAAGGACTCAAAGATACTTTATACGAAACCTATCGCCCACAAAGAATCCGGATCAAGGACGCTTTACCTCATCCCTCGCTACTCTGTGAGAGTGCAGCCCTAGCGCTTGTCTCGCCACCACCACCCACTTACAAACCGCATCTCCCGCGAAACATTGTCTCACAAGGATTGTTATCTGAAGGACAACTTGAAAGCGTTATTTACGCAGGTCAGGCGCACGGTGAATTTCTTTCTGGGTCTTATATTGTCGATGATTCATGGGATAATGTGACTGTAGCGGCAACTGGCGAAGAAAATGCTGTAAAATTTCGTCGTGGCTGGTTCTTAGGCGATGGGACAGGCGCAGGGAAAGGAAGACAATGTGCAGGAATCATCCTCGACAACTGGTGTCAGGAACGAAGAAAAGCCATTTGGGTATCAAAGAGTTCTGCTCTTATTGAGGACGCACGTAGAGATTGGTGTGCGCTCGGAGGTAGTGAAAAAGATATTATCGACCTGGGCAACATCAAACTTGCCGATCCAATTCCCTTCACCCAAGGCATTCTGTTCTGCACGTACTCTACTCTACGTTCTCAAAAGAACGGTAAAAGTCGGCTCAAGCAAATCGTTGAGTGGGCAAGCAAGGACTTTGAGGGAGCGATCGCTTTCGACGAATGCCACAGTATGGGCAATGCAATGGCGCAAGAGGGCAAACTCGGCATGGTTGCAGCATCCCAGCAAGGCATTGTTGGGCTGCGGTTGCAAAACGCACTGCCCTCAGCACGGGTTGTATACGTATCGGCGACCGGAGCGACGAAAGTTTCTAACCTGTCTTATGCAAATCGTCTGGGGCTTTGGCAGACTGGTGATTTCCCTTTCACCTCCCGTGAGGATTTTGTGGAATCCATTGAGGGCGGTGGTATCGCCGCTATGGAGGTAGTAGCCAGGGATCTCAAGGCTTTGGGACTGTATCTGGCTAAACAAATATGAGCTACAAGCATATAAAATTACATTTACTTTCGGGATGTCCTAACTACGGTGCAAGGTTTAAAATTTCAGCATTGTGGATAGATGGACATTGCCAGAGGTGTTTTATAAGATTTATAAAGATGGGAAATTACCAAAAATTTGTGGAAGTTTGATACATTCTTTCAACTTTGTCTAAATGCGATCGCTCTTAATTATTTTTCTAGAGGTTATAAATTGCCCCATTCTCAGCTAACCACTGCTTTCGCTCAAGATAATCTGGCACAATACGCTCCACCCTATGCCAAAATGCAGTGCTGTGATCAGGTTCAATTAGATGCACTAATTCATGAACTGCCAAATACTCAATCATCGTCCGTGGTAGCATTGCTACTCGCCAGTGAAAATATAAATCCCCTTTGTGTCCGCAAGAACCCCAACGATTCCCTAACTCACGTACTTGTATTGAACGAGGCGAAGTAGTAACTCGTTTAATCAGTGTGGCAATTTGTTGTTCTACAATTGGCTGAAGGTGTTCCCGATACCACTGAATAAAGTATTCTCGGCCTTGAACTTGTGCTGGCTGCTGTAACTCGAAGCGGCTTTGATAGAGTCTCAGAGATGGCTGTTGTTGAACTCGCTCCACTACTTTCAGGCGATAGCTGCGTCCTAGATAATAAAAACCTTCACCTGATACATATTCTTTAACATTAGCTGGTGGATTTAACGACTCTTTTTTTAAAAGTTTACTGTAAATCCAGTAACGTTTCTCGCTGACAATTTTTTCTAATGTTTCTATTGGTACTTCTGGGGGAGAAGCTAAGACTAATTTACCGTCACGTTCGACGGTAATACCTACGGTGCGGCGTTTGGAACTATGGCGAATTTCAAAACTCAGGTCGCCAAAGGTGATGCTTGTCATGCCATTAAATTATCACGATTTCTCCTAGCTAGTTGGACTAATTTATCCGCAACTTCTTCGAGTTGGTTGTAACTCACCAAATCATGATCGTCCAAGTAGCCTGCTATCCACCTCCTTAAATCCTCTTGGACTATTTGGCTACCCCAATTTACCCGTCGTACTTCTTGGCGGATATGTTCGATAATTTCCACAGTTGCTTGAGCAAGTTCGGGGAGTTGTTTGTGGGAATATTCACCTAAAATGTTGAGAAATGGCATTTGAGTTTTAGGATCTAATCCAGTCTCATCCGTAGTACGGGTAGTTTGGATTTGTTCTATATATTTCCGCAAAGCT
This sequence comes from Nostoc sp. C052, assembly GCF_013393905.1. GTDB lineage: Bacteria > Cyanobacteriota > Cyanobacteriia > Cyanobacteriales > Nostocaceae > Nostoc. The sequence goes on along the minus strand of NZ_CP040273.1, from coordinate 95,806 downwards.
TCAACTTTTTCTTCCCAGTTATCAGCTAAAGATTCCAGAATTTCTGTTAGCTTTTCACTTAAATTTTTGTAGTAAACTGGGTCTTCTTCATAATTTATGCTGATATGATGACGGGCAGCGAATTCCATTTCTGCGGCTTGTGCTTTAATCGAGCGATGGCGCTGGACATGGGTTTTAAAATCCAGTGACATTATATCAATCGGTGGTACTTTTGGGTCAATACCTTGCGATTCAATATATTGGTCTATTAATGCTCTAACTTTCTCTTTGGCGCTAACGATGTTAAGTTTTTCATCTCTGTAGAGGTCAGCAACAGCTTTTTTAATAAAGCCTAGTTTTTTGGCATCTCGAACAAAATTATAGGGCTGACGTGCTTCTGAACGCGGCAATATTGTATCAAGAGTGTTGAGAAAGTCTTTTAAATAGTCGTTAAATTCAACTCTGAGACGTTCATCTTTGAGTAAGTCTACACAAGCATCTACATCATCAATTGTGCAGCCCTTTTCAGTAAATAGAGCAATAACTCGCTGGTGTTTGTCGCGCAACCTTGGCAATTCTGTACGGATATCAAACCAGGCAGATTCTGTATCAAGATTTTCATAAGCCGAGAGTGCAGCAGCGATATCAACACCGTAATAATCGACCACTAACCCTTCTGTTTTTTTATCGTCATACACTCGGTTAACACGAGCGATCGCTTGCAGCAATTCGTATTCCTTTAGCGACCTGTCTAAATATAAAACTTGTTCTAACGGTGCATCAAAACCTGTTAGTAGCATATTTTTTACAATTAAAATCGCTAAACTATCTTCGTCTAAAGACTTTTTAAATTTCTCAATATTAATCTCCTGTTGACTTTTATCTGTCCACTTTTTCCAACTACCGTCATCTCCTTTATCACCGGAGATGATAGCAGCAAATTCTAGTTTGCGTATGATTTCAAGATGTGGGAGTGCTTGAGCAAAAAAACGAGTTTCGGCATCAAGCGATTCTAAAGCCTCCGTATTGAGACTTTGCAGAAGGGGTGCGCGGTGTTCTAGCTGCTGGACTATTTCCCCTTGCGCTTCCACAAACGCCTCTTGGTAACGGACGGCAGCGAGACGGGTAGAGGCGACTACTTGCGCTTTAAAGCCTCCTGCTAAAATGCGCTCAATATAATGATGCAGCATACTTTTAGCTTTGGCTTTAATTAATTCCCGCGCTTCGCCAACTTGGGTTTTAGTTGCGTACTTAGCTTTAATTTGCGCCCGTTCTTCAGGGGTTTTATCAGCAAAGATAATTTCAAAAAGTTTGTCGAGGTCATCACCTTGGGTTACAGTACCTCTAGCTTCTAACCCTTCGTAGACAATGGGTAAAGTGACTTTATCTTCTTGGGATTGGCGGATATTGTATTCGTCGATAAATGAACCAAAAATTTGCAGCGTGGTTTTTTTGGCAGCTTTGACAATCGGTGTACCAGTGAAGCCGATACGGACACAGTTAGGTAAGGCTTCTAATAAATTAGTGTGGAGGGTTTTGGCGTGAGAACGGTGTGCTTCGTCAATTAGCACTAAGATATTTTCCGAAGGATTGAGGTTTTTCGGAATTGGTTCTATTTCTGCTTCTTCATCAGAATCCTCTCCACTTTTAAATTTCTGGATCATTCCGAAGACTAAGCCAGCGCCTGGTTGTTGCAAGTATTGTTCTAGCTTTTTGACGTTTTTAGCCTTTTGCAATGGTTCCCCAGTGAGGACGGCGGTATCTGCAAGTTGTTTTTCTAAGTCGCGGCGATCAGTGACAACAACAATTTTAAAGCGGCGTAATTCTGGGATAGTGCGAATTTTCCGAATTAGGTAAACCATTGTCAGGCTTTTACCTGAACCTTGGGTATGCCAGATAATGCCACCGCGTTGGTCATCTGTGCCATGTTCGGCGCGGGTTTGATTGTGTTGAAGTCGGTGCAGTGCTTTATAAACTGCCCGATATTGCTGGTAACGGGGAACAATTTTGATGGTGCGTCCGCCACTGGTTTTAAATAGAGTGAAATTATGAAAGATGTCGATCAGATTAGCTGGTTTCAGCATTCCGGCGATGAGGGTTTGGCGAAAATTCAATTCAGAAACGCCTGATTGTGCAGCAATTTCCGCTTGGGGGCTGGGAATGGTATCTTTCCAATCAACATAATGTTCATAATTTGCGCCGATGGTTCCGGCTGTTGCCCGTCCTCTAGAGGCTGCTATCATCAGCAGATTGTAGTGGAATAATTTTTCTGCGCCTTCTGGTTGACTGCTACCCCGTTGGTTGGAATATTTCAATAAGTCTTGAATTGCTTCAGTTATCGGGTTATCTAAATTGGGACTTTTACATTCAATCACTACTAGAGGAATGCCGTTAACAAGTAGTACCATGTCTGGGACAATAAACCCCCGATTACCTGTTGCCCAAGGCGGGTCTACTCGGTATTGATTGACGGCGAGAAAATCGTTGCGATCGCAATGTTCAGGGTCAAATTCAATAAAATGTACCGTATGCTGTTTACCGTCTTGTCCTAAAACAGTAGTGCCTTTGAGTAGCAATTCTGTAGCGGCTTGGTTAGCTTCCATTAATCTATTTGCACCCAGACGTTCTAACTGACTAACTGCGGCTTGAACTTGAAGATCATCAAGCCAGAGATTACCGTTGTTATCCAGGTTGATGCGTTTGATAGCAGCTTTGAGGCGCTCTGTCAGTAGAACTTGCTTGAAATTCTCTCGTTCGGTAACTTCGGCATTGTCCCAATCTCCTTCAATGTACTGCCAACCCATACTGGTGAGTTGTTGAACGATAGGCAGTTCTACATGAATATACTCAGGAGTTTGTTGGGGCATAAATTATTTTTACAAGTCTTATAGAATGATTTTAATGAATTTACTCTATACTTTTAGGGTGATAATACTTAATTTGTGTTTTTTTGGTATAGGAAAGTTCAGTTACAAGCAATAGATTAATAACTGATGATATGCTGTCTAATAATGCTGGGTTAGGTCTTTGAACCTGCCTTGAACCCAAGAGGGCTGCTGTTCCAACTGTGCTAATATACAGATATGGAAGAAACAATAAAGATCCACCTTACTAGGAGTTTCTTTATACCTGTTAGAAATAATAGGTATTGGTTATACTCTACACCATAGTAGAGGAGACAGGTTGAGGGAGTGTCTAGCGTTCTCTGTCCGCCTTAGCAGTAAGCACTTCCAAATAATTAAATCACTACAAAATAAAAATATGTCCAGATCCTTGGACGATTTACTCACTGAATACTTTCAGCCGGAGAAGCTAAAGGCTGCGTTTAAAGCTTACGAACAACAAAAAACGGATTTCTTGCAGCAGGGTGAGCCAAAAGTGCAGATGGGGGTAGATGGTATTTCTTACCCAACCTTTAAAAAGGAACTTGATTTACGTTGTCAGCTTTTATCAAATAGATTACTTAAAGGTACATATCAGTTTTATACTTTTCGAGAAATAGAGATTCCCAAGCCATCTGGTGGAAAGCGAGTTTTATCGATTGCTACTATACGCGATGTTATTGTCCAAAAAGTATTGTATGATGCTATTTACAAAGAAATAGAAAAAGATTTTCAAGCTACATCTAGACTTGATAAAGTATCTTTTGCATATAGAAAGGGAAAGTCTGCACCCTATGCAGCAAGCTTGATTCATTATTATATTAAACAAGGTTTTATATTTGCCTTAGATGCTGATATAGTAAAATTTTTCGATAATCTATCTCACGAATATCTTTTTGAAATTATAGAGATAAAGTTTGGTCAAAATACTCTAGCTACTAAATTATTAAGACGGTTTATAAAAACTGGTGGACTTCCACATAAAAACCAACGTGGCAAAACATACGGATACCGTTTTTTTCATCATCATAAGCCTATTCTAAATAATCAAAGAATTATAAGAACTCAGGGTATTCCTCAAGGTGGTGTACTTTCGGGAATGCTAGCAAATTTATATTTACATGAATTTGATTGTTGGGTTCTCAATGATTTATCGAAAAAATATTCTCTGAGATACGTCCGTTATGCGGATGATTTTGTAATACTTTTAAAAGAAAAAGAATTAATTCCTCTAGTACATCAAGAAGTTGCTCAAAAGTTGCAAGATATAAAGCTAGAATTACATGCTGATGAAAGTAAAACCAAATATGTTGATATAGCTAAAGATTTTCTAGAGTTTGTTGGCTTTCAATTCAATCTTGAGCATATCAAAGTTAAACCAGGAAACATTTTAAGATTCCAGGAAAGAATTATAGAAAAGATTAATAAAGAGCCATCTTATAAAACTGGTGAAAATTCCAAACGTAGATTTAACTTTTTTATCAAATATGTGATTAATAAAAAAGTAACTGGGCGTGGTGAAAAAATATGTGATGAATGCAGTGGTGTGTTAGGAGAAAGAATAAAAAGTTGGATGGGATTTTTTATGGGTATTACAGACATCCAACAAATACGTGAATTGGATAAATGGATTCGTAAAGAAGTTAGCAAACATTTTTATACAAAGTATCAACTTCGGCTGAAGAAATCAGATTTTAAAAATGCAAGATTAATTACTCTTGAGCAAGAGTATTACAGACTTCATAAACGAAAAAAGTGTTTATGTGAGAAACCTAATTGTTCTTTAAGTCAAATGAATGATAGTAAAGCCATACAGGATAAAGGGGCAAGCCAAACTATATCATGGAATTTTATTGGTAACTTCCTTGAGATAATATTCAGGAAGTTGTTTGCTCTTTAATGTTGAGCCAGTTTTGCTCATGTAAACGCTGCCAAGCTTTACGAATATGTTTAGGCTTAAATAGCTTACGCTTATGATCGCTCCATTCATGTACCAGGGCGATCGCCTGCTCACTATTTTGTGCTGGGTTAGATTCTTTGGTCGCAACCTAGTGGACTGTTGCTAGCAAGTTCCATGCCGTAAGGCGTTTCAAAGCCATATATGAGGTTGCTAACTCGCTCTAAATGCTTCTGGGCATCTTGTTCTATTTCTAAAAAAGCTTGTGCTGCTTCTCTACCGTCAGGCAATACATAAATTTCTGCACTTTCGGCTTTGCTAGTTCCATCACCGTAGCCCCGAATGTAATGCCCTTCGATGTGTTTCAAGACGTGATTGAGGTTATTAGCGTAGGGGCCATACAGTTGCTTAAGCCTATTATTAGCTATTAAACCACCTATTTTAAGGATAGATTGTAGATTTTTAATATTGGTGATGTGATAAATAGGCGTAAGCATAATATTTATTTAGTTATTAGCAGTGCTAAATAATTTATATTATTTAATATTTTTGACTCGCACTTTTCCGGTTAACAAGTCTTGCATGAGTCCCTGTTTTTTAAGTTTGAGTTTGTTAAGGTAGACTTCTTCTTTGCGGATGCCGTCTTGATGAGCATTAAGAGCATCAACTATCTTTCTCTGCTCTGACAAAGGCGGCACAGGAAAAATAAGAGATAAGATTTTATCAAGTCCCAAATCCGGTACACCTATACTTTGTGTTCCCAGATCCATTTGTGCTTGAGTTGTGTGTGTTCTGAAAGTCCATAACAGATAAAAAGGAATGACCCAGTTTTCATTAGGACGAACCATACATAAGCTATGCAGAATACTAAATTCTGGCATTTCCTGAGTAACAAGCCTTACTCGTCCTAAGCCTGCACCAATTCTGTGCAAAATTATGTCTCCACAGCAAATATCAGTTTTTTTTCGGTTTTGAAGGTGAGCAGAGTAAGAAATACGTTTACAATCTGCAAAATTTATATCTTCGTCATTAATAAAATTAACTGGAGACACGAGAATTACTCCATTTTCTAAATAGGTAGGAGTTGTATGATCTCTGTCAGTAACTTTTAAAGCGATTTCCTCCAAACGTTTATATTGCCAGTCAAAAGGTATTCGTCCCAATGATGAGTCTTTAAATTGTTCAGGATGCGCTTGTGGATCTCTCAATTTGCCATTCTCATCTAACCCGCGTGTGAGCAAGTCTTGCAGTAGTCCGGCTTTGGTTTGTTTAAGTTTTATAATAAGGGAAGATGTGCGTGTGATCGCTTCATCCACCGTATCCAAAATTGCTGAGATTTTTTCTTGTTCTTCTTGACTTGAAGGAAGTGGAACTTTTATCTTTCTTAAATTTTCTAAAGTAATTTCTGCAAAAGTCGTCCCTTTAACTGCCAGATTGAACTGAAGCTGTGCATAACTTGAGCGTAGTACCCATAACAAAAAACGATTGTTGATATTATGATTAGGAGATATACGTGCAGTCCCTTGAGTTAGATTTGCACCATCTAATTCGGGTGGAACCTCTAAAACTTTACCCACAGTAGCTCTAATCGCACATACAATTTCACCAGTTTTAACTTCTGAACGGCGATATGAAAGTGCAATTTTTGGGGAAGTTCTTAAGAGTCCCTCAAGTTTTAACTTATCCCCGGCCATATCGCCAGTACGAATATAAGGAATACCATCTTCTATGTGAGGCCCAGCTTGGACAATTCCATAAGTAATTTGTGCATCAGGACAAACACATTCCTCTAAAGTTTTGATTTGCCAATCTTTTGGTATTCTGCCAACGCCCGAATTTTTAAACTCTTCCGTTTTTATCAAAAGCTCATGCATATCCTAACCCCTGTAAGAACTCATTCAACTTCTTCGCTGCTGCATTTCTTTGTGTCTCAATATCCTGCAACGTTACCCGATACTTATCCCACCAATTTTCTACCGCAGCAATCACCATCTGACGGTGCGCGGTGACATATCGCTCCAATTCAGCAATTAACCCATCTTTGAAAATTGCTAACACCAAATCTTGACAATCTTCATCACCCAAAGCAGCCCGTGCAGTTCCCAAACGTTTCACCAATTCATTCTTTAATGTCTTTAATTTCGCCTTTGCTTCCTTCAACTGCTTAACAATTTCCTTATAAGGTTCCAGTTGGGCTTCTATTTCGGCAATTTCTGCTTCATTTTCTTCAATAAAAACCTCAAGTTCAGCAATTTTATCTTTATTTAATAAAGGTGTCTTCTTTAAAATCTTGAGTTCTTTCTTCGGCTCTTTAATCGAATTTTTTATATATTTAAGGTCTTTCTCTAAATTCTTGACAATATTCACTGCTTCTGATTCTTCACCTTCTTCAGCATCCGTCTCGACTTCCTCTCCCTGCTCAAAAGCTAATTTTTGCTGTTCTAATTCCGCAATTTCTGCCTCAGCCTCAGCAATGTCTTGTAAATAATCCGGCATCAACCGCCTTACTAATTTATGATTTAGAGGGTCAAATTTTGCCTGTTTTTTCTTATCCTCATCACCTTGCTCTAAGGCATCTTTAATCGTATCCACCCAACTATCAACCAAACCACTAAAATTTGACTCTGATAAAGTTCTGAGGTCATACCTCTGTTCATTCCACCAACTAGCAACCACACCCGCCACTTTAAAGCGGTCAAGTAATCCCACAGGTTCCAAGCTATCCACAAAAGAACTAAAAAACTCAGCGCGGAGTTCCATCACCTTTTTAGTTTTAGGCAAGTCACCCAAACTAGTCGAGTGTACTTGCCACCAAGCAGCAAACACATTATAAAGTTTGCCTTCTTGCTGCTGAACACCAGCATCAGATTCTATAAAACTTTTAATCTGCCCTCTTTCGCTAATTGCAGAAATAAAATCCAAATAATCCACTAATTCTTCTCCGCTACAATCCTGCTTGGATCAAACCCATGTGCTGCCAATAATTCGCGCTTCGCTTCGACCTCAGCCTTGGGAATTCCCCCAAATAAATGCGCTCTTACATCTTGTGGTTCTGGTGGTGGTGCATTATCAGCATAGCGGCGGATATTACAGTTGTAATCTTCTTCCGCCAATTTTTCCTTAGTTACTACTGCCGAATATCCCGGTAAAGACACAAAATTTTCAAATACCCAGGAAATCTTTTCGATATGCTCAGGACGCAAATAATTTTGAGCGCGACCTGCATAATATTCAGCATCAGCATTAATAAACAAAACTTTTCCCTGGCGTTCAACTGGTTTCGCGCCTTGTGGACACATCACCAGAATACAGGCAGGGATACCTGTGCCATAAAACAAATTGGGCGGTAAGCCAATCACCGCCTCTAATTGATCGTGTTTAATAAAACTCTCCCGAATTTTCTTTTCTTCTCCGCCGCGAAATAGCACCCCATGCGGCATTACCGTCGCCATCATCCCATCAGTTTTGAGAACAGCTAACATGTGCTGGGCAAACATCAAATCTGCTTTTTTACCTGTCTCAGGACAATAACCATGCGTAAAGCGTCCAGAAAATTGCATTCCCTCGCGGCTATAGTTTTGAGAAAAAGGCGGATTACTGATTACTCTGTCAAAGCGGATTAGTTCACCGTCAGCAATATGCAAGGGATTAAACAGAGTATCGTCATTATATATATCTGCATCTCGAATGCCGTGCAGCAGCATATTAATTTTACAAATTGCCCATACGCCGCCGTTATTATCCTGACCGTATAGTGCTAAATTTCTGGCATCACGACCGCATTCTTCTACATATTGCTTGGACTGAATTAACATTCCCCCAGAACCACAACAGGGATCATAAACTGACATCCCAGGTTGAGGTTTTAAGAGACGCACCATCAACTGCACTACTTCACGTGGCGTATAAAACTCGCCCCCTTTTTTCCCGGCTGAATCTGCAAACTCTTTAATCAGGTACTCGTAAGCCGCACCCAGCAAATCAGGAAATACAAAATCTTCATTTCGCAAACGATATTTATTGAAGTGTTTAATCAATTCGCGCAACTTAACATCAGGAATCCGACTTCTACCAAGTTGACGGTTAAAGTCAATATGTCCCAGCACACCCGCCAATGCTTGGTTACTTTCCTCAAGTGCTGCCAAAGCTTTATTTAATCCATCAGCTACGTTTTTATGTAGCTCATCACGAATATATGTCCACCGCGCTTTTTCTGGCACAAAAAAAGTTTCTTTGTAAGTGGTGGGGTTTTCTGCCCTCATGTTTGCTTCTTCTTGTGTCCTTCCCTTTTGCAAATTCTGCTGCAAAATTTGCTCATACTGCTGCTCAAACACATCTGAGGCGCGTTTTAAAAAAAGCATCCCGAAGATGTATTCTTTAAACTCCGAAGCGTCCATCTTGCCGCGCAAAATATCAGCAGCAGAAAAAAGATGACGTTCTAGTTGCGGCAGTGTGAGTTTGCCCATAGTAGATGCTGAGATTCTGAGACTAATGCTTTGCCAGTATATCTCTTGCTGGCAAATACTCCAACACATTTCCAAATTGCTTAAACCTAATCTTTCAGCTTGCTGGCTATACGCTCGTGTATAGTATCGACCTTATAGGATTTGGCATAGGCGCGGCGGAACAAGTGCCTTCATGATCCGCTTTGATTTCTACACCCGAAACTGAATTTTCAGTCAAACGAAGCAGAGGGGCGACTCGGTTCTATTTTCTGATCTGCGATCGCTGAAGTTGAAGATTTGATTTTTCAATTTGGGCAGGCGGCGCGGCGGAACCAGTACCTTCTCTACGAGACGCTACGCGAACATGACAGTCTTTCTGCTCAACGCCACAATCCTGGTTTTCAGCAAACAACGAAGCGGGATTACTCTGTGCATCATCCACAAGCGCCAGCGTCATGCAGTCCATTGCCACAGGCAAGTCTATTCTCTTTCTCTGACACGTTTTCGACAGACTGAGACGACGCGACCGCCAAGGGCGCGTGAGCCGTCCCCTCCTCACGCGGATTCTGTGTAGGCGTGTTGTTAGAGATACATCTCACAAACTCTTTTGACTCAACTCATAATTCAGCTTTACCAAGTGTGATTTACAGGAAATCGACAAATATCAAATAGCATGGGACGATTACTTCAAGTTGAAAGATAATAGAGATATATACTTTAGGTAAAGCAATATCTCATGGTTAATGTTATTCGAGGTGATGTAGATAATAAGCCAGTTTCATCTAGAAGGCTAGCTGAGTACTTTGAGAATAGACCCGATATCAATGGCAGCTTATACCTGGGATACCCAATAATAGGAACACCTCAAGGTGGTTATCAAATTGATGCTCTTCTATTATCTAGAGAGCATGGTATTGTTATTTTTAATATTATTGAGGGAACTAACATTAACATAGATATAGAAGAGGCACAAGATGAAAGTGTAACCAAAGTTCAATCAAAACTACTTCAGCATAAAAATCTGACTGAAAGAAGGAAACTAATGGTGGAAATCAGTGCTGTCACATTTGCACCTGCGTTAAATAATACACCAAATGATGTTTCAGAAGACTATCCTATTATAACTAACGAGTCTACATTAGGAGAGTACTTAAAATCTTGTAAGTGGGAGAACAACCAATATTTTGAGAGCCTTAGCTCAGTCATACAAGCTATAACTTCTATTAGAAAAAGAAGGCAGCGTAGCTATGTTCAACGAGAAGATTCCAGAGGCGCAAAACTACAGAGACTGGAAGATTCTATCGCTAACCTAGATAATAATCAGAGCGCTGCTGTACTTGAAACTGTAGAAGGTGTACAGCGAATTAGAGGACTTGCCGGTTCAGGTAAAACTATAGTTCTAGCTCTTAAAGTTGCATATTTACAGGCCAAACATCCTGACTGGAATATTGCTGTTACTTTTAATACACGTTCTCTAAAAAATCAGTTTAAACACTTTATTAATACTTTCACTATTGAACATACGAATGAAGAGCCTGACTGGGAAAAAATAAAAATTATTCATGCTTGGGGAAGTCCTTCAACGGAAGGAATTTATTATGAAGTATGTAAAAAACATAATATTGAATTTAGGGATTTAAATGCAGCAAGAAATCTTACTAATATATCTGGTCAAGAATTTGACAAAGTTTGTGAAGAAGCACTCGATAAAATCCAGAATTTTGATCAGTATTATGATGCAATACTAGTTGATGAAGCACAGGATTTTTCTAAACATTTTTTGCAACTGTGTTATAAAATTTTGAAGTCGCCGAAAAGACTAGTTTATGCGTATGATGAATTACAAAGCCTTAATAATCAAACAATGGAATCACCCGATGTAATCTTTGGAAAAGATACTTACGGTAATCCATGTGTTGAACTTCAGAATAAATCTGGAGAACCAAAACAAGACATTATATTAGAGAAATGCTATAGAAACTCGCGCCCACTCCTCACTTCTGCACACGCTTTGGGTTTTGGAATATATAGAAATGAAGGATTAATTCAGATGTTTGACGATGCAGGTTTATGGAGAGATATTGGTTATAAAGTAGAAGAAGGAAATCTAGAAGAAGGAAAGCCTGTAAAGCTTAGTAGAACTAGCAATACTAGTCCAATATTCCTCGAATCTCACTCAAAGATTGATGACTTAATTATATTTAAGTCTTTTAATAATAACCGCGAACAAAATGAATGGTTAGTCAAAGAAATAGAGAAAAATATTAGAGAGGATGAACTAAAGTATGATGACATAATGATTATTCATTCTAACCCGTTCACAACTAAAGATGCCGTTGGAAGCTCTAGGGCTTTACTGTTTGAAAAAAAGATTAATTCTAATCTAGCCGGAGTCACAAATTCCCGCGATGATTTTTTTAGTGAAGAAGCGGTTACTTTCACAGGTATTTATAGAGCAAAGGGAAATGAAGCTGCGATGATATATGTTATAAATGCCCATGAATGCTTCTCTGGTGCAGAGCTTTCTAGAAAAAGAAATATCTTGTTTACTGCTATGACAAGAAGCAAAGCTTGGTTAAGAGTATTAGGCTATGGCGAAGACATGAGGGGTTTAGTGAAAGAATTTGAAGAGGTTAAAAAAAGAAACTTTGTTCTTGAGTTTACCTATCCTACAGAAGAAGAACGAATAATAATGAATGTTATTAATAGAGATATGAGTCCTAAAGAGCATGAGCGTAGAATTCAAAATCAAAGAAATTTAAAAGATATTGTTGAGGATTTAGAGAAGGGTATTATTCATAAAGAAGATTTGTCACCAGAATTAATAGAAAAATTAAAAAAACAATTATTTTGAAATGACTAGCCACCAAGAAATTTATAAAGAAATTAAGACTATAACTCAAAAACTAATAGAAGTTAGTTTGTGCGATCAACAAAACTTTCCCTCATCTACATCTATTGGTAGAGATAGTTATGAAATTGCATATTCTGGTATGCAGGATCTCTCAATAGCACTGAAAAACATTAATTATAAAGACATATATCATGAACTAGATAAGGGGAAAAACTATAACTTCAAAATGATAGATGGTGCCTTAATACAACTTTTATATACTTATAGAAAATCAGAGCTAATTTCACATAGGCTTGCCTTCTTACCATCACCATTTTTAGAATTTTTCCAGAATGACCCTACAATTTACGAAGCAGATGAAATATATGCAGATATAATAGCAAAAAATATATTACCAGTACCAATAAGATTCGATTATGATCCAGACAATCATAAAGAATTAGATCACCCCAAATGCCATTTAACTTTGGGACAGTTTGAAAATTGTAGAATACCTGTTTGTTCCCCAATCACACCCAATACCTTCATATCTTTTATTATTCGTAGCTTTTATAATACTGCTTTTAGAAAATTTACAGATGACCTTACATTTTCCAGCAGCCTTTTTGATAAAACGATAACTGTTGCAGAGGAGAAAGTATTGCACATAGCTATTTATTAATTTTTTTTAGAGAATGCTTGCTGGTTAACCGACTCATACCAAGATAACTCCTTAATCTGTTCAACTCTATTGAAAAAATGTTTTGTTAAAAAATTATACTGACATATTAAACTTGAGTTAGTTGTTGCAAGTACGACAAGCAAATATTAGCTTTATTCCAAGCCACAGGATTCTGAGAACCTAGAAATGGCCGGGAAATTACTCCTTGAGTAATCAACTTAAGCTTCTCAATTTTTTGTAACCATTCTTTGCGACAATCTAAACTTGCATGAGCAATTGCCCAAGTACAAACCTCAATCAATTCTGAATTTTCAGAAAAATTTGGCGTAGGAATAGAATATTGTTCTTTATTCTGTTTAATTGAGTTTGGTAAGTATGTTTCAAGCCAATGGTGTAGAATTGATTCTAAAATTGATAGCCAAACTTGAGCCACCTCATCAATATTTATCTTGCCATCATCAACTAGAAGTTGAAGTAAATCCTCATTTGTGGACTTTGCCCAATTTTCTTGACAGGGGCCGCTCAAACGACGATTAATAAGCTTAAATTCATTTAACGACAGATTGTTAGGAAAAAACTGCCGCATTCTATCAAAAATTATCAAGCGAAGTTTTCTAAGAAATCCAGTTTCTCCTTGACTTACATTTGCTTTAATTCTTAAATTGTATATCCATTCAGCTAATGTATAAATTCTTTCAGTTTCATTTAAGTTAATTAGTAATCCAAAGAAGTTGTTTAAATCTGAATCTTTCAGGTTATCGTCTGTACTCCACAGAGGAGATAAGCTGTAGGCTGCTATCGCTCGTAGTGATGGTACATCACTTTTGAGTAGTTCTTCCAGGAGTGCGTTATCTTCTTTGTGAATAAATTTAATAACAATTAATTGCCGAAGCATCTCTTGGAGGGTGAATGAGACAGTATAAATCACGTTCCGAAACCGAGAATTATCTAAAGATGATGCATCTGTCAGAAGGTGCCAAAAACTTGTAATAACTCTCACTAATTGGGCTGGTTCTAAAGCGATTAAGGCTTGCGTAGCATAGCGAATGCCGAAATCTTGTAGACAAATCTGCCATCCTCTATAGTCTGTGAACTTGAGAAGTCTATCAGCATCTTGTATTGCATTTACAAAGTCTTGCTGAATAAACTGGCTCAGTTGTATAGCATCTTCTTGTATAGTTGCTTCGTATGAAGTGTCAAGAAGATTTAAATGATTTGGAACCTGTGATAAAAAAGTTTGTATTTTTGCTGCTAATGATGCACCACCAATATTGCTAATTATGTCTAAATATTCTTCTCCATTTGGAGAATTATCTAACCATGATCCTAATGCAGCCCACAATTTCGTAAAAAAATTAGTGTCGGCCGTTAAAAGAGTTTGGCTGAATTTTTCTAAAAAAGTTTTGATTTGAGTGAGATTAGTTTCACTGATTTTGAAATCATAGGTTGTTATATCATATAATCCATGATTTTGAAGATGATTGCCTAAGTCAGCTTGATTAAGGAAAGCTAAGTTAACATCTTGTAGAAGGGCTGCAAAAAACAAGTTGGCATCTAGAATACTATCAAGCCCAGTGGGACGTTTGTTATCTGTAGAGATACTTTTATCATGGACAGACGAGAAAATTTCAATGACTTCTCTCGGTTCATTATTCGTAGGTTCTAGCAAGCTTGCTATATAGTCCTCAACCAATGGTATTACATCTTCTGGGATTGGTGTAATTAGAAGAGGATAAGACTTCGTTGCACCTTGAATTGAATTGGAGAGATGATAGCCAGTTTTTACATCACCGTGTTGATTGAACACTAGTATGTAGCGATCATGGAATATCTGATTTTTTCCCCCTTGGGTGCTTCGTACATCTAGCAACTGAAATTTTAGGTTTTTCAACAAGACTTGTAATTGATAACAAGCATTCCTCAATCGAGTTGCTCTTTGGGGTTCTTGAGTTTTATCTATTGTTTGAGATTGGTGATTTCCAGTTTGTAATGAATCATCCTCTGACCTAACCTGAGTATTTGTCAGTACAACGTATTCTGCTTGGACTGCACTGACCCGTGCGATTAGTTCCTCAATACCGGAGGTGTCGAAAAATGGATCAATGATTAAAACTTTGCTGGCAGTAGGATCATTACTGAGTTTCTGTAACCACTCAAAAAAACTTAAACGACTACGTTCATGGTCATTTTCTCTCCATCCATTTTTGAAGAAATATCCACCAGATGGTGCTGGAAATAATTTCTGGGAAAAGTAGCGGATCTTTTGAGAATCTAATACCCAGGGTTCAACATTTTTTCCACCAATTTGCAACCATTCATAATTCACTTGATTAAATTTTTGAGCCTTTTCAACTCGCTTTTGGATTTTCAATTTTGCAAATTCTGTTAGCCAGTTGGATGGTAAGTTAATTTGAGAACCTGAACAACCTAAATTTAGATTCAACTGCCACTGCGTTGGTGTTGAATGTTCATACCATATTTCCCATCTGTCAGAGTCGAATTTTTGAATCCATATCGTAACAATAACTGAGTTAATTTGTTCTTGTGCCTGAAATAAGGCTGAAGTACTAGCTTGGTTAGAAATTTGAATTAATTGACATTCATCTAAAACGATAACTCCACCGTTTTTGGCACGGCATCGAATCAAAATACTCATCCCCGTTGGCAGAACATTTGGCGAAATTTCCAATTCTACTTGATTAGGTGCAGAATTAGTTTTGATGAAAACTTGTGATTCTTCTTCTTGATTTGCAGCTGGAAAGCATAGCCACTCTAAATTGCCTAATCGTTGACTATCTGCATTACAAAAGTCTAATCCAGTCTCCTCTTTAAGATGACTTAGACAAGTCGTGGCTAGTTCATCTACCTTGGGTAATTTCTCGCCGTTAGATTGGCAAAATAGCTCTAATTTATCAAGTCTGAATAAAGAACCTACAAAGGCAGAAACCCCATCAATTGAACTGCTTGGAGGTTTGATCTGATTAATAATAGGCAAAGTACTAAAAGATGTTTCCAAAAAAATTACTGGACGAATTGTAAAAGATTGATAAATTTTCTGTACTGATATTGCCAAACGGAACTGTTTAAACTGCTCATTTGGTTGAGAAATATTAATTTGTTCACACGCCTGACCTAAAGTCATTCCTTCGCATAAATACTTAGTTAGATTAAAGATTACATTGCCGTTGTGATAAAAATTTAGTCTATGAATGCGAAACTGGTATGGCTTTACGTTCCATTCAGGATGGGAGTTGAACGATCTCCACTGGCTGGGCATTTTTGAAGAACGAGGAATTACCCACCCATACAATAAACGGTATTCTCTGTTATTCTTGCCCGTTTTAATTTCGAGCAGCCACAGATAAAGGGCGCAGGTATCAGCATCGTTTGGGCTGAATAATCTCTTCAGCCGAGAATCTTTGCTCAGATTCTCAAAGGATTGTAATAGGGTTACGTTGTTCGGAGGAAGTTGGGGCATTATTTGCAATATTTATTTACAACATATCTCTTTTTGCAGATATCAATGATAGCGACTTTTGTTTAGAGATAGGGGGTAGAAGTATGAGCAAGATGTCCAACATCTTCACTTATAGAGACTTGCTACCCCCCCCCAAAAAAAAGCGACTTTTCAGCAAACCAAAAAGTTCTGCGATCACTACTGATTTCACTTCACCAACACCCCATCCACAATCGCAATCCCCCACTGCGGAAACTTCACCAATAGTTTTTTAACGACAATCTGCAAAGCCGGATCATCATTCCAGCACTCTTGCAAAAAGTCAAAACCCGGATTCTCCCCTGAATTTGCTGCTCGATTTAGTTTCTCCCTTCTTACAGGTCGCATATTTGACCGCGCAACAATCGCCTCATGCGACCACTTTTCAGGATTTACAATAGGCGCGGCGGAACAAGTACCTTCATCAACTGCTTTGACTTCTTCACCTGAAACTGAATTTTCAAGCAACAAAGAAACAGAATTACTTTGTTCTGCTTGCCCCTGTCTCTGAGTTTGATTAGCGATCGCTTTCTTGGAAGAAAATTCATTTTGTGCAACAGGCGCGGCGGAACAAGCACCTTCATGAGAGACTACCGCCTCAACATCACAATCCTGGTTTTCAGCCAACAACGGAGCAGGTTGATTCGGTACAGCATCCACAAGCGCCAGCGATGTACAGTCCGTTACCGCAGGTAACTCTTCTTCCAACTCTGACACGCTTTCAACAGACTGAGGCGACGCGACCCTCAAGGGAGCGATCGCCGCCTCCTCACAGTGCGAAATCTCGGTAAGCGTGTCAGAGACACAGCTAACGAACTCTTTTGAAGAGTTCGTTAGCTGTTCCTGAGTAGTTCGTGAGGGTTCCTGTAACCTTTGCTCTGACTGGTTTTTAGCTGAAATAGATGCTTTATACAAAGCACGCATTTCTTCAGAGCCAGCATTCATCTCTGAATCCCCAGCATTTAATTCTCGTTTTTCAGCATCTAGTTGTTGATTTTCCGAATTAGCTTTCTCCCAAAATTCCTTCATTCGGCTACCATGTAAATTCTGCACCATCCACTTCACTGTCTCCCGGCCATCCTGAACCGACTTGTCCGGTTTAAAAATAAACAAACCACTATCAAAGAGAATTTTCTTTGCAGAGATAAAAGTACTGTACCCCAAAGCAGAAGTCAAAGGCATCCACCGGGAACCATAGGGGTCAGCCGTCCAACATTCTTGCCACAATTGCGTAACTGAAGGCTTTTGCTGAGAAGCCCATAACAAATCTTCTATGGGAATAATCACATGAAGCCGCTTATACGGTGATTGTGCTTTATCAGCAGCCTTTTTGAGCTTGGGTCTTGCGATAGTTGCAGTCATTTTACAATCTCCTGTTATGTTGACGCACGGAAATTTCCCCTACTGTGATGCAGGGCTTGGTACTTGTATTTGGTTGTCTAAAAAGTTACTAAAACACTGAAAGCCTATTGAGGTTGCCAGAATCGCAATTCATCTCGGAAATACCTATCAGTCTTTTTCGATTGCTCCTTCCAGCAATCCCATGCAACGATTACCTCATCTCCCAAATCCTGAATCACTTCTCCTCTGGCGACATACAAAGTACGATATGGGTCGGCGTGGGCAACGATAGAACCAACGCCAATAATGTCTGGTTGAGAGGATGCTTTCTGGAGTGCGGTAATCAATTCTGTTTCCTGGGTGGTAAGTTCTGCCCAGTAGTCCTGTTTGATTACCTCATACTCTTGCGCCACTGCCCAATAGTCCTGCCAAGTACACCCCGATTTAGCTAGGGCTGCTCTAATATCGCTAACTGCCTGGGGCAACATTTCCAGTTGCTCGGCTCGATATGCGATCGCAGTTGGTGTTGGTTCACTCCCTAGAATGATTGCCGCAGCTTCGAGAGCTTGGGTATTGTTCATAGCACTGGCGAGATTCTTCAAAGCCATCCCCATCAACCGTAAGCATTCCTGGGCATTCTCCTTGGGCGGTTCCTGCGCTAGCGATCGCAGATCAATTGTTTTCTCTAACGCCTGTTTTACCTGCTTATTCAACGCTTTAGTCGCTTGCTGGGTCATGGTATTTCCCCACTGTTGCGAAGGACGTTCTTCTACGGCGTTTTCCAAATCCTGAATACGCTGCCTAAGCTCTTGGTTCTCAGTCTCCAATTGCCGTAGGGATTCCATTTCATTCAGCCGTTGCTGCAACTGGACATTCTGCTCTTTCTGCTGCTTATACAGGTTTTGCAGAGATTGGATTTGCTCACTTACTTGTTCTTCGGCTCTGGCCGATACCTCTGCTTGCAAACCAATTCTCAATTCCTGGGAAAGTCGTTCTAACTCTCGCTGATGCTGTTCTTTAATTTGAGCGATCGCTTCGGTATATTCTGGTGGATAAGTCTGCTCTCTGGGAAAGGGAACGCTGGCGGCATCCAAATCAGCATTATTGATCGGCAGTCTCTCGCCATCAGGAAAAGTGACAATCTGCTGCCAATGGTTTGGAGCCGAAGCCTCAATCACTCCCGAATCCCCATAACGAGGGTGTGATTGTGATGAGACAGTCGCAGAATTACACAATTGCGTTTTGGGGTTTTCGGTTTTTGTGGCGCGTTTAGTTGTTGGTGCAACCTGCTGCACTGCTTTGGCGAAGTCGGCGGCAGTAGGGAAAGGTTTTTCTTTGGCTGCGATCGCAACAGCTTGTTCTAACTTATCGGGAGTTTTTACCAGTCGGAGTAAGGAGCGTGTCTGAGATGGTTTAGTGATTTTTACCCTCAATTCCTCTGGCAGAGTATCAACTACTTTCTTCGCAGACAGCAAATCTCTGACACGCCGATATCCGCCATGTTTGATTAGCTCTTTTTCACAATAGTCCTCAAAGCTGAGATATCCACCATCTTTGTAATAGTGGTTGTCTCGCATAAGACGTAGTTCATCTATTGCTTGCCACTCGAACCTATCGATGGCAGTGAAGGTTTCCTGGATGCTGGTGTTGACAACACTGTAATCGAGTGCTGTTGTTTGTTCTCTGTCTAGTGTCAGCATATTTATTGCTCACTATGGTAGATGCCTAAAAGTTGAGGTGGTGCAGCTTAACCAAAGTGAACCCAGCAGATGATTTGGGGGATTTTTCCAAAAATGTGTCAGCATTATAGTTAGCTCACTTTGTCGTTAACGGATTGAGCAGGCGATCGCAATGCTTTGGTCGGCGGCGATCGTCTTCTACTTCTCCAGTTTTTATCATTATATAATGATATTATCACTATATAATCAATATAGACTGCTTACAAAAAAACAAAGCCCGCTTATTGATTAGCGGGCTTGTCCGGTTTCAGGAGATCCATTAATTGTGAATGTTTTTGCCTGAGAGAATCATTCTCTTCTCTCAGGCTAGCAATTCCCCCATGAGTAAAGAGTCCTGTTGGTTTGATTTGCGCTCTAAAGCCTCTATTCGCTTTTTTAGGTCTATAACATCTACCTTCTCAGATTCGTCAAGGTAATCATCAATCCACGAGATTAGTACTTCAGTAATTGTTTTACCTTGATTGCGGACTTTCTCTGCAAACCTTGTCTTCCTTTCTTGGTCAACCTGGATTTGAATGAAAACCCTATCTGAAGACGCTTTTGATCCTTTGGTCATTCTTACTTAACTCCTTAATTATAAATATTAGCTTACCAATGACTGTTTGTAATGACAATTTCATGAAGAATATATTGACAATGTAGTGATAATATCATAATATAAAAATATGAGGAGCAAGAAAGGCTCGTGTAAATCAAACCGACCTTCCATTGCCTCAAAAGTACAGTTTTTTTTCATCTATCAAAACAAAAGACGACCGCCTGTCCTGGAAAACTTGCGATCGCCTTTTACCCAAATAAATTGGAGATTTTTATTATGACGTATGTAACTCATACACGACAAGCAATTGTCGATTATTCTGTTGACAAGCAAGCCGCAGCACAAGCCGAGCTTGACAAATACATCGAATCCCAAGCCGAAGCTGTAGCCCCAACCCAAGACCCCCTGACTGCTCGTGACCGCCGCATCATTGGCGAGATTATCGAAGTTGAACCCGAATCAGTTCGCACAATCTGGATAGAAGGCGGAATCACCGTATGGGTGCAATTCTTTGATGGTGGACGACTGCCATTCGACCGTGACTGGTTCGCAAAAAGAGTTGCAGAGGTTAAAGCGACACTTCCAGAAACTCCATTGGAGCGCAATGAACGCCTCAGCGATGAATTAGAAGAAGCTTGTGTCAAGTTCAACCTGTGGCATCCCCAGATTGATTGGTTATCCTTCAGTACTAAACTTTACCGAAATAATCAGCTAGTAGGCTACATCGGTTGCAATCTTGAGGGTTGGTATTCTAGACCCCGCACATACGGCATGAACAGATTCGCATCGAGTGCAGAAGAAGCGATTACGTTTTTGGGAGTCCGACCGGCTGTAGCAGCGTAACCACTGACATAAAAAGGGCGATTGCACATCAAGAATTGTAATCGCCTCTACAGCGTAATAGGTAACAAACATCACAATGGCATACACCACAGAAACTACGCCCTCTCTTCAAGTAGCCGAGTTGGATGATTTACCAGAGAAAATTTTTCTACCGCCTACAGACCCGAATGCAGAGATTATCGAAATCCCTGGTTACACGCTCGTTTACGTCAATGGAGCTTGCCCCAAGAATTATCGAGTGTACAAGGCTCATTCAATGATTGGGGTGATATTTCAGCACATCACCCACTGGTCTAACGCTATGGATCAGATTCGGTACACCCAGGCAGAAGAAGCAGCAGTTGGGTTGGATGACTTCATGAAAGTAGCAAAGAAATCCAGAGTTACAGATAAAGCCATAGCAGCATAGTCAACTTCACCAATTACAACCATGCAACCAACAATCACCATTCCACACGGTTGGAAATACCCCCGCTTCACTTTGAGACAACGTGCAGAACAAGGACTGATTATCGGCATCAAGTATTACCCAAGCGATAGTCTTTTAGCATACGAATATGGTGAAGGCTGGCGTTATTTAGTCATGCCTGACATCAATTCTATTGATGAAGGAAATCACTTAGAGAACGAGATTAAATTACTGACACCGCAGGAATTGAGAGCAGAGATTCAGGCTGAAATAGAAAAATGTCTACGCCAACTTGAACTGCTTAAGTACGAATTAAAAGCAATTCCTGAAGGTGTAACTAATGGCTAAACCACCCAAAAACTGCTCTGACCTCACGGCTGCTAGCTTGCTGCTTTTCTTGCGCCGCTATGGTGGTTCTGCTCCTTTGCACAGCATTAATTTCTCACGAACAGTAATCCAATCATTACTCGATAGAGAACTAGTACGAGTCCAGAATACCAAACACGGTTTTTTACTGACAATTACACAAGATTCCGACAAATTGCCGACGAACTAAGCCCATTAACTCATTCAAACAAACACACCCATCACTTTGTACACATGGAAACTATCAAAATCAACAACAGCGTTTTTCTCATCCCACCCAGTCAACCTAAACTGCAAGCTAACTGCGCTAAGGAATACGGTCAATTCCTTCTAGATTGCCCTCCAAAAATCACAATTTTAGAAGCGCAAGCCGGAGGATATCTCAAGGGAAATAAGGCAGACTTTGCGATCGCTATATCCCGCCCAGACCGTTTACTCACAATCAACGAAAACTTTACTAATGAACCCTTTACCGAACTGTGGGTCATTCCTGTAACTGGTGGGTTAAAAGACCAGTTCAAAGGGCCAGCCTCAATGCTGCTTTGTTTCTTGATGCACCGCCGTAGTAAGGATTCATTCGCCGCACTGTACAATCACTTCGCCCATCGTGCTTTTCAATCGTGGTGTGAAGAGGGAATGCTGGGAGATCCGAAAGAGTTTTGTTATAGCGCGATCGCTAGCGTACTCAAAAACTACATCTTCTGCGCCGAGTTTCAGAAAGTGGAAGGTGCGCTGGGAACGTATTGGTTTATTCAATGGTCGTACCGCAACCCTGAGTCCGACTTTGAAAAGGACGCTTTAGTTGCAGCAGAGATGATTCGCTCTGGTGCGGAGTCGGGGGCGACATTGCACTGGGTGACTAATGAAACTTATGAAAGATGGGCAGAGATCGCAAATAAGACGGCTTTAGCACTGCCATCTATGTCTGAAACTGAAGCCAGAGCATCTCTGCAACCACAGAATCAGCTGGTATTACCACAGGGTAAGAAGCGTTGACACAAGGTTGTCTAGATGATGGGGCGGGTGTTGGGCTGCAAAAGTAAACACCCCGCCCTGGAGAAAGAAATCAAGCAAGTCCCTCTAAATATTTCTACCAGCAATTCTGGAGGTTAACAAATGAAGAAAAAATGGACTCCCCAAGAGTTAGAAATTCTTGATGAAATGTCTGAAGCTTATACACCTAAACAGATAGCATACAGACTCAGAAGACGAGGCTATCACCGCACAACATTAGCTGTTCATAAAAAGCTCTATGCGTTGGGTTATTCTGCACGTCCCACTCTCGACAATTATAGTTGTAACCAAATTGCTCAAGCTCTCTCCTTAAACTCCTGTACTGTAGCTAAATGGGTAAAACGAGGATGGCTCAAAGCTATTCGGCGTTCTGCGACAAATTACCTAGTCAAGAGTCGGGATTTAAAACGGTTTTTCAAGAATCCTCCACAATCAATTAAAAAGCGGATTGCAGCTATAGATCCGCAGATTATTAGGTATTTGGTGGGGTAAATTACTAATCCAATTCAAAAAGGTTCAATAGCTACGAAGGTTGCATAAATGTTCATAGGTTTTAAAACTGAATTGAAATTTAACAACAAACAGCGTACAGCGTTTTTAAAGCATTGCGGAGTGGCAAGACACGCTTGGAATTGGGGGTTAGCTTTGACCAAGCAAATATTAGACCATAATAAGGCTAATCCTACAGACAAAATTAAATTTCCTAGTGCTTTTGATTTGCATAAATGGTTAGTAGCATTAGTAAAGCCTGAATGCCCTTGGTATTATGAATGTTCTAATTCTGCTCCACAAGAAATATTAAGAGCTTTAAGCAAAACTTGGGATAGATGTTTTAAGAAAGTATCTGGAGCCCCTCAGTTTAAAAAGAAGGGTCAGCATGATAGTTTTACTTTGTATGGAGTTATAAAGATTTTAGGAAATAACAAAATTAAAGTTCCTCGAATTGGTGTACTCCAAACCTATGAATGCTTACCACAGATTCAACCTAAATCGGTAACAATTAAACGTCAAGCAAATAGATGGTTTATTAGTTTCAAACTGGAAGTAGCGCAACAAGTATCGACTTTAGATAGCATTGTTGGTGTAGACTTAGGAATAAAAAATTTAGCTACTTTATCAACAGGAGAAGTAATTCAGGGAGCAAAAGCTTATAAAAAATATGAAGCTAAATTAAGTAGACTACAGTGGTTGAATCGTCGTAAAGTCAAGGGGTCATCTAACTGGAAAAAAGCGGTAATTAAGATTGCTAGGCTGCATAGGAAGATAGCTAATATTCGCAAAGATACGCTCCATAAATTAACTACATTGTTAGCCAAGAACCACGGTACTGTAGTAATTGAGAATTTGAATGTATCTGGAATGTTAGCTAATCGTACACTAGCCAAAGCAGTTTCAGATATGGGTTTTTATGAATTCCGTAGACAGCTTACATATAAGTGTAAATTATATGATTCACAACTTGTAGTGGTTGATAGATGGTATCCAAGTTCTAAAACTTGTTCTCACTGCGGAACTAAAAAAGACGCTCTCTTGTTAAGCGAAAGAGAGTTTAAATGTGACAATTGTGGATTTACGATTGACCGCGATTTAAACGCCGCAATCAATTTGAGTAAAGCTGTTAGTTAGACAGTGTTAGCCTGTGGACTGGTTGAAGCCGACTTCTCCAGTATGAAGCAGGAAGTAAACATTAAACTCTATTTAGTACAAGTTATCTTTTATAAAAAGGTTGCTTAGAAATAGGTTTGAGTAAGTTTTATGTAACGGAAACTCGTGTACCAGTCAAGGATTTAGAATCTTCCACTTGGAAAGCGGTTTCTATTGATGCGTTTACTGCTGCTTGGTCTACTGAAGTAAACGAATTACCCAAGTTCACAACCGATTATCTGCATTTGGTAACTGGTATTCTATTGCCTATCTGGAAAATACTACCACAGCACAATAGCCGAGTCTTCCGCTTGCAAACCAGCGATGGACAAAAGATTCTCGGTCGGGTAGTAAATGCTCAGGATATCCAGTCGGTGGCTGAACAACTCGGACTCAAGAACAAGCTATTAAGCCCACAGGAGTTAGTCTCTTTAGTGCTAAACGAAGGCTATTCCCAGCAGTTACCGGGTGGCGTAACTTTACGGCGTTCTTATATTGCCGCAGAACCTCGTATAGAGTTGGTTAATGCTATCTCACTGGCAGAGCGGCTTTTAGCTGCTGGATGTTTCACCGAGATCATCAACTGGAAAAAGCGGGTATTCATTCCGGTTTCAGACAAAGCACCAGCTATTCTAGCGGCTGTGATTGAAATCTTGGGATAAGTCAAAAGCTGATGTATTCATTAGATACATCAGCTTATTTTTTGCTCAAACAAGAGTGTGATGGTCTCACATTTTGCACCAAAAAAGGGGCAGATATAGCAGCTACGTCAAACTTTTCGGTCTACTGAAATTTGTACAACTTATTTTTACATAATGGTTCATTCAAATAAATACTCTTGTATGTCGTTTTGTCGATGGCGGAGAATACTTATAGCTTTGACCTGGATTTGACGAATCCTTTCTCGGCTAAGATTTAGCTGTTGCCCAATCTGAGCGAGATTGAAATGCTGATCGTTATCAAGCCCAAAGCTTAAAGTCAACACTTGACGCTGTATAGGTGTTAGTGGTTCTAAGAATTTAGCCACATCTTGGGATAAAAGTTCTTGGGTGAGCAGTTTTTCTGGTGAAACACCAACGTCTGCTAAAATTTCGCCCAACTCTGTCTCTTGCTCATCTCCAACTTGTTTATTTAAAGAGATAGCTGTACGAGAAGCGGCAAGATATTCTCGAAGCTTATCTGTGCTTAGGTTTAATGATTTTGCGATTTCTTCAGCAGTGGCATGGCGGCCAAGTTTTTGAAAGCTTTCTCGCTGCACTTTCTTGATTTTATTAAGTATGTCAGTGAGATGAACAGGCAATCTAATAGTGCGGGATTGTTCTGCAATTGCTCTTGTTATAGCTTGACTAATCCACCAGTAGGCGTAAGTTGAGAGTCTATAACCCCGATTGGGATCAAACTTTTCTATACCCCTTTGTAAACCGATTGCTCCTTCTTGGATCAAATCTAAGAATTCCAAATTCCGGTTCTGGTATTTCTTGGCAACAGATACTACCAGCCGCAGGTTAGCTGTCACCATTTTTTGTTTAGCCTTTTGACCAAGGTGTAGTGCTGATCTGACTTGTGTTTCGGTTTTTTCAACAGTGTTGGCTAATTCTGTCATTGTTGGTTCACGCTCTAGCTGTTGAGTGAGTTCATTTTTAGATTGCTCAATGGCAATCATTTCTTGTACAAGTCTTGCATAAGCAATTTCCTCGTCTGGTTTTAATAGAGGATACTTACCAATTTCTTGTAAATAGATGCGAACCATGTCTGAACTCAGGCTGGACATACAAAATCAACACTTTTTTAAACCAAGGAATTTAAAAGTATAAATCAAATAGCTCAATAAAGTTTTCTATTTTGAAGAACCAAAACATATTACCAATGCAGTCCTGCCTAAAGTAACCTCTGCTTTAACCTTGTGTAGCGCTTTTGATCATCAGTAGAGCGCACCGCCAGAGATATCGCTTTTTTTGCTCCAACCACGATCGCTAACTTCTTGGCACGGGTCAGCCCGGTGTAAAACAGGTTCCGGGTCAACATCATATAGTGCTGCATATAGATTGGCAGAACTATCACCGGATATTCTGAGCCTTGGCTTTTATGAATAGAAATGCTCCAGGCAAGGGCAATTTCATTCAGATCAGCGTAATCGTAAACTACAGTCCGCTCACCATACAGTACTGTAACTTCCTGCTCGACAGTATCAATGGTGAGGATTATTCCCAAGTCGCCGTTGAAAACTTCGCGGTCGTAGTCGTTGGTTAGCTGGATAATGCGATCGCCATCGCGTAACAAATTCCCACCTCTGTTGATCTCCACCTTGTTGGGGCTGGGTGGGTTGATCAACTGCTGCAATACTGTGTTCAGGTTACGAGTCCCGATTACTCCCCGTGTCATCGGGCAAAGGACTTGCACATCAGTGGCAGGATTAAAACCTAAGCGTGGAATCAAATCGGTAATCAACTCGCAGATTGCCTGCACTCCATGTTCAGGCTGATGTCCGCCGCCATGCCAAATACAGTCGGACACAGGATTGTCGGAAATCGGTTCAATTGTGGGATAAATTCCTCGATTAATCTGATGAGCAGCAGTGATAATTGCACTTGTTTGAGCTTGGCGGAATACCTGAGTTAACCGCACTACTGGCACGCAACCAGAATTAATAAAATCAGCAAGTATTTGACCTGGGCCCACAGATGGTAGCTGGTCAATGTCACCCACCAACAATAGTAGAGCGCCAGCCAATACTGCTTTAACCAAGGAGTAAGCCAGAAACAAATCAAGCATCGAAGCTTCATCAGCGATAATTGCCGTGTGGGGTAAAGGATTTTCGCTATCACGCTTGAAACCCCTTGAGCGGGGGTCAAATTCTAACAAGCGATGAATAGTTTTAGCTTCCAGCCCAGTCATTTCACCCAAACGTTGAGCAGCCCGTCCAGTGGGTGCTGCCATTGCAATAGATTTCCCCATTGCTTTCCACAGGCTGACAATGGTGTGAGTTGTGAAGGTCTTTCCAACGCCAGGGCCACCAGTGAGGATCATGATTTTGGAATAGGCTGCTGTTTCTACAGCTTGGCGTTGCTGTTCTGAAAGCTGGATTTTCCGGCTGGCTGTAAAGCGGTCAATCCAATCACGCACACGCTCAATGTCAGTGCCAACAGGTTTTTCCAAGCGTTGGCGGATCAGTTGAGCTAAATTCTGTTCAGTATGAAAGTAAGTCGGTTTGTAGCAAAGTAGGGTTTTATTCTCATCCCACTCTCTAATCAGCTCGTCTGCCAGAGCCATATCTTTAATAATGATCGCAACCGCTTCTTCTGTGGACTGATGAGATTCGGTTGTCAGCAGTTTGATTACCGACTCAATCAGTTCGGTTTGTGGCAGGTAACAGTGACCATCTTCGGCGGCAACACTTAGACAGTGCATAATTCCCGCACGGTAACGAAATTCTGAGTCAGGCGCAATTCCGATATTTCTCGCAATCTTGTCAGCAGTCAGAAAGCCAATACCGTAGATGTCGGCTGCTAGCTGGTAAGGATTATGGGTTACTGTAGCGATCGCCTCATCCTTATATTGCTTGTAAATCTTCACAGCATAAGTGGTAGAAACACCATGCCCCTGGAGAAATACCATTACTTCTTTGATGGCTTTTTGAGTTGACCAGGCGTTTTTGATTAAAGTAATCCGCTTTTTAGCGATGCCCTGAACTTCAATTAATCGCTCTATCTGGTTTTCGATGATGTCCAGGGTTTCAAGCCCGAAGTGAGCTACGATGCGTTTGGCTGTTACTGGCCCAACACCTTTTATGAGTCCACTGCCTAAATATTTCTCAATTCCGGTGAGAGTGGCTGGTTTGGTTTCTTTGTAGTTGACTACTTGGAACTGTGGCCCAAATTGTGGATGGTCACGCCAGAAACCAGTTAGTTGTAAAGTCTGCCCTGGCTGAATATTGGCGAAGCTGCCGACAATTGTTGTGAGTTCGGTACTACGTGGGCGAGTCAGCCTTGCCACCGTGTAACCTGACTCAGCAGAGTAAAAAGTTAAACGTTCTACGACTCCGATGATTGTTTCGTTTTGAGGAAAGGCGCTTACTTGTTGAGGGGAAAGATTAGGAGGAGTGGACATTGCTTATGATTCAGATGCCGCACAGCACATCATTGTATATAATACTGGAATTCAGCGAACTATAGTACATAAATACTAAACCACACACCCAGTCTTAGTGTCATCGAGAACTCACCCTAATTTCTCCGATTAGCTTAACTTACTCCTATGAAACAATTTGTAAAAGTAAAAGTAAGAATATTGAATTTATTTACTTGTAGCAATAACTTTGTCAATTTCTTGTAATTTCTGCTGAAAAAGAGAGCGCATTTCGTGAAGCTGTTTACTACTAGCTTTTTTAAGCAAATCTCCAGAAATTCCATTAACTTTTTGAAATATTATTTTTACCTCTTTTAACTCTTGTTCATTTGACTTTAAATACTTGATCCTAATTTTTCTAACCAGTTCACGAGTTTCTGCTACTGTCAGATTTTTCTTTAAGACTTCATCTGTTGCTGCAATCCGTTCGGATGCTGCTTGATTTTCGGAGATGTCTAATGCCTTGGCAGATAGAGTTGCCAATGCTAAAGCATGAGCGCCTTTGAGTCCATGCTGCCTGATGACCTGTTTTAAATCTTGAGGCAGATAAAGCATCGGCATTAGATTAGCTTTCACAGAACTAGGATTTAACCCCAACTCTAGCAGCACTAGTAGTAGACTCTGTTCTTTACCTGTAATTTCCAGTAGTTCTAAGCCCTGTTGCTGTTCATCGACGCTAACAGCCATCAATTTTGCTAGCTCTTTACTATTTCCATTTCTCTCTATTCTTTTAATTACCGTTCCCAACATTGTGGAAACTTCATCCATTGTCAAATTAGCGGACTTCATTACTTCTTTAAATACTGCCTCTGCTTTATCTAAAGGATTCAAGTCTTCAAAGCCAAGAAAAGTTAGTAATGCAGATTGATCTAAGTCATTAGGCATTGCCACTATTACTGCACGAATAGTTGACCAGCCTAGTAATTTAGCTCCTTCAGTACGTAGCTGCCCATCTAACAGTATGTAACGACCATTACTCTGTCTGACTAAGATGACTGCTGAAATCTGCCCGTGTTTTTTGAGTAATCGTGCTTTTGCTTGTATTAACTCTGGTGTAATTGTCTGCCGAGGCTGATCAGGATTCGGGTCAATGAGATTTAAATCAACTTGTACTTCTCCTGATTGATTTTGAAGTTGTTCTCGGAGTTTTTGCAGTTCATTCTCTAATTCAGGAGATTGTGCGGTTCTGAGTCTTTCTATTTCTATTTGAAGTTCAGCAATTTTTTGTTCTTGCTCAGTTTTTTGAACTGCACTACTAAATTTACTAGCAATTTTAGGCAAAGCCACGATTATTTTTTCTCCTTAATTAAAGCAACTAAATCATCTGTAATTTGCTTAAAATCTTTACAAGCAGGATGTTTGGGACGGTATTTTTGTAAAGGTAGCCCGTGAGCGCTAGCATTTTTGAATTCATTGGAACAACGAACTTTGGGGTAAAGTTTCAATTGTAAATGTTCAGTGATTTCTGGTAATTGCTCTAGATATTGTCTGTGCATCGCTACGGTATCATCATACATACTTGGCACAAACCCTAAAATTGGTGGACGAGGTGATAACTGTAACTCATCACTGGTTGAAATGCACCATTCTACCAATTCTGCTGAACCAGAAATCGCTTTCATTTCTAATTGCACTGGAACTAATATGTGAGTTGAAGCGGCTAAAGCATTAACATTCAGCATTCCCAATGTGGCCGGACAATCCAAGATTACTAAGTTATGAGGTAATGGGTAGTTTTTTAAGCGATCGCTAAGTGTGTACTCTCCTCGTTTCCTAATTACTAATTCGTTGGCCATTTCAGCCATTAATGGATGTCCTTGGCAGACTTGAATTTTTGATTCTTCCCAAACCGAAATTAATTTCCAATCCCCCTTAAAATCTTTGGAAAATGCTTTGACTAGAGTATTAGATACTTCAGCAGGTGGTACCCCACAAAACACATCTAAAGAGCGTTGTGGATCTAAGTCAAGTATTGCTACAGAAAAGCCACGCCGAACTATCTCGTATGCAAGGTGTACACTGAGTGTAGTTTTACCTACACCGCCTGCGTTAGCTATCAGTGAGAGAACTATCTGCTTCATATCAGTTTTTTTGTCGGATTTTGAAATTCGACATTAAGCTTTTGAAAAATGTATATCATGCATTTGTATTTGTCACCTATTTCTGTCGTATTTTAAAATACGACACATTTTTTAAGGATTGAGAAATAAACTAAATTAAATTGAAATCAACCCAACGTCCATCTAAACCATCAAAACAGCAACAGCCCAAACCCATTACCTCATCTGTTAAATCTGATTTGACTTTAGTTGATGAATAACTCAAAACTCAGTAACAGCCTGACCATCCCCCTGTCGAGGAAAAACCCATGAAGCCGCCAAAAGTTGAGCCGCAGGTGACTGGCAAGCGCAACAAGAAAAAAAAAGATTCACCACCAGCAACCAAACCTTATATACCCTTTCAAGACCGCCCCGAAGAACCAGAATTACCGCCAGAACCCTGTCAGCACATGCAATTTCTGGATTGCAACTCGGAGGTAGGACGTGTGATATTCGAGTGCTATCACTGCAAGCAGGGGATAATCAGCGAGTACACCGGAGATCCCGTAATGGGCGAGTACAAAGGACGACCTTCAGTGATTTTTACAAAGGTAAAATGCCCCAACTGTGAGCAAACAGCGATTAGGCTGCAAGCAAGGGAAGTGCTTAAGGGCAACAGCGATTCCTTCTCCTTGGCAGCAATGATGGCACACTTCCTCTTGAAGAGTGATTGGTGAAAGATATTCACGATTGATAATGCAAAAGTTGAAAATTGTACCCTTAATAACTGCACTAACGGCACTGATACTAACTAGTTGCAGCACTACTACTGCTGAACAGTATGAAGCTACAGCACTCACCAGTTACACCTGGCAAGTCAAGTATGCCAATGATCTAACTAGCCAACCACAGCCACGCATTGAAATCTTTGCGAATACTTCAATGTTGAATCGGAATGGATTGAAACCGGCAGGAGCCGTTGTTGGCCCAGATGACAGAGGGTTATGGTGGCCTACTTTACCGCCGCGGCCAAGTGTTGATGAAGTTGAACAACGTAAAAGACCTCAAGAAGAGATAGGAAAACCTGAATTAGTGAAAGATGTAAAGTACAAACTGACTTATGGAGTGGGTAATTCTCAGCAGACACTACCTACTAATTATGATGTTTATCGACAAGTGGTAAAAGCTTACCCCCAAAAAACTCCTTTGGAATTGACTTTGGGTGTGAATGATAATTCAGTAGAGAAAGCTGAACCTGTAAGCAAGTAATAACCCACTCGTTACGTAGTCAGCAAGAAGTTAAAGATCAAAACTGAATTGCTTTTCAACAAAAAATTGATAGTAAAGTATAAATCAAAGAGTCAACGATGATCTAAATTAATTTCTGCTGCATTGATAAAAAGATTTCAAAAAATCCTACTGGGGGCTATGTGGGGGCTATGTATACCCCAACAATAGCTCAGGACTTTGGTGACATTTTGACCCCTATATAGGATATATATAGGTGCTATATGGGGTACATTTGAATGACTGAGATTTTATACCCCACTTAGCCCCCAAGGGGTTATGATAAACTCTTGAGTCTGGATCAAAAAGGGGGAGTTATTTTATTCTTCTCTCCCCTACTCCCCCAAATTATCTGAACAGATAACTTTCACAAATCAAAGCGTATTACCTTGGAGCAGATGTCAAACATTCACACCTTACAAAAAATTTTTCCTGCGGGTTTCGATAACGGTTACGGAAGCCTCAAACTTTTAGTCGATGGCTTTGAAGTAGTTCGTGTGCCCAGCTATATAACTAATGCCGAGATGGAAGATGTGCCAGGACGTGTAGTTTTTAACGGTAGTGCTTATACAGTTGGAGAGTCTGCTTACCGTACAGGAAATTATTTTGACCGCAACACAGACAACAATGAAAATAAAGTAAATAATGCGTTGTTGACTTTATTGGGTGCATTGGCACATCTGCCACACCGTAAGGCTTGGCACTTAAAATTAGTCGTCAGCTTACATGATGTTGGTCTGGCTGAAGAATTACAAAAAGTACTCAATGGAGAATATCAGCCAATACTTGCTGGCAAACAATCAGACGTGAAAGTAGAAGTGCTGAAAGTTGTACTAGAGGGTATGGGTGCATTGTTTGGGCATCCACTACCGAAAAAATTAACAATTTTAGACTTTGGTAATGGAACAACCCTATATTCTCGTTACAACCGAG
This sequence comes from Nostoc sp. C052, assembly GCF_013393905.1. Taxonomy (GTDB): domain Bacteria; phylum Cyanobacteriota; class Cyanobacteriia; order Cyanobacteriales; family Nostocaceae; genus Nostoc. The sequence goes on along the minus strand of NZ_CP040273.1, from coordinate 63,314 downwards.
GTCAGCGAGAAGTTCACACTGCCTACCCCATTGGTGTAGAAGTTCTCATCGATGATATTTCCCAAAAAATGAAACATCTAAATGGGGGGAAAATCGGGGATGCTTCCAAGATCCGATTTTGTCTGGAGATGGGACATACCAGGTACAGCCGTGACATTGATATCAAAGATATATACAGTGCAAGTTTAAAAGATTGGTATGAAAAATACTTGAAGAAAGTGGTGAATCTGACATTGGATGCCAAGCACCAAGGGGATGAAATCTGGGCGATAGGTGGAGGCTGTCTCTTACCAGGATTTAAGAAGCTGTTGGAGAAAAACGGCTTCAAAATCCTGGACAATCCGGTAGAAGCCAATGTCTCTGGGCTTTTAGAGATGGCAAAAACCATCACCAGCAAGAATCCAGCATCTACATCTATTAAGTGATCGCAATGGCAGACAAACTTGACTTAACCCCAGAAAAAGTTCGGATCAAAGATAGCTACCGTGAGCGGATATTTGCCGAATCACAGCAACTAGGCAAGAGTTACCTGGAGACGCTTTACTTTATTATTGATTGCTATTTTGCTTTCAGAAAGGGTGCGTTTCCCACACAACAAGCGACTTTCACCCCGATTAATACAGAAGATAACAAACTCTCTTCAAGGACTGCAACTCCATTCGCAGAATTCGCAGAGGAGGAAGAAGAAGATTCTGATGGTGAAACATTCAGTCTTGACTTTGATTTGTAGCCAAAATGTAGGATTTATGTCTGATTTCTGAACAAGCGATCGCACGATAGCGTCATCGCTTTCTTTTGCATAAAGAAAATAGTTCTAGCACCTCTGTTTGCTAAAGTAATTCTAAGGCGCGTGAATTTCCAAACAATCCAGAGGCATTATAACTATGAGAATACTTCATGGCACCTGGATACCAAACGAGGAAACTGACTTTATTCAGTCAGGGTCTTTTTACTTGTGGGTAGAAACTCAATTATCCCAAAAAAGTCACACCAATAGTCAAAAAATTCATCCTGGACACTTGGTAGAATCCCAATTAATCGCCTTTTTAGTACAAGAATTGGGAATTAAAGAAGACAATACTAAATTTTCCCAACGCATATCTCCTAAATACTTTGCCTTACCAACCACCAATAATCAGCCCCTACCCTCACCAGAATTAACCAAGTATTTAGAAATTGAGTTGACTGATAGCTATGAAGAATTCCAATATTGGCAGATTGATTGTTATGAAACAGTAGTGTCTACCAAAAATGTCACAACACTTAATATTATTAAACTACTTAAAGATATCCATTTTTTAGCAATATATAATGCCGAGAGTTTTCAAATTGGTTCAGATTTATTATTTTGGTATCATTACACTCAAAGTTTTAAACAAGTAATCCTCAAAGACCAATTTATTCCCGCACTGAAATATCGACAGTTATCATCGGAAAATCCGAAGAAAAAAGGCAAAAACAAGACTGCTAAAGCAGCATTTGAAATTTATGCCACCTGGGAAATTATTTCAGAACAATATGAAGCAAATATTCTGAAATATATTGACTATATGCCACTAATATGTGTGGCAGGTAAAGCAACAGTTAGTTATCCTATTGAGTTTTTTGATCGAGAAACACTATTGCGTCACTTTTCCGAATATGTACTTCATGATTTAGTAACTCACACCCCATCAACAGCCGCTTTTGACAAACAAATTGCTGATTCTCTAATTGAATCTTGCTTTTCTCCTCGTCAGCACAATCCACTAACAACAAATACTGCCCTTGAGGAATATCGGCAATGGTTGGTGTGGAAAACCAAAATAACCCGCACTCAAGCTGATTCACCTTTTCATCTGTGCTTCCAGTTACATTCTCCTTCATCGTCACAAATAGACAATTGGCAAATTCAATTTCTAGTAGCCAGTAAACAAGATCCATCCTTGAAGTTAGCGTTAGCAGACTACTGGACAATGAATCAATTTACCAAAACTGGCGTACATAAAGATTTTGGTAAAGATTTTGAAACAAATTTACTGCTGAATCTGGGGTATGCAGCCCGGATGTATACCAAACTCTGGCTTGGGTTGGAGACAGATAAGCCAACAGCAATGCAACTTACCTTAGATGAAGCATTTGACTTCCTTACTGAAAGTGCTTGGGTACTGGAAGACTCAGGATTCAAAGTAATTGTACCTGCTTGGTATACTCCGGCAGGTCGTCGTCGCGCCAAAATTCGCCTCAAAGCATCGGGTAGCAAACTTGCTGCAACGAAAGGGGAAACAAAAAGCTATTTTGGCTTAGACTCACTGGTGGAGTATCAGTATGAGTTGGCAATTGGGGAGCAAACTGTCACACCTATTGAATGGGAACAACTGATTAATGCTAAAACTCCCCTAGTGCATTTTCGCGGTCAATGGATGGAATTAGACCGGGATAAAATGCAGCAGTTACTCGAATTTTGGCAGTCCCACGGTAACGAACAACCCCAGATGACCTTACTGGAGTTTCTACAACGCAGTGCTGAATTGGGGTCAGAATGGGAAATTGAACATGACGAAGCTTTGTCAGAGATGATAGCAAAGCTACAAGATAAAAGTCGCCTAGAACCAATTTCTGAACTTGAGAATCTGCAAGGCACACTCCGAGAATATCAAAAGCGTGGTGTTTCCTGGCTACAATATCTAGAAAACTTGGGATTAAATGGCTGTTTGGCAGACGATATGGGTTTAGGTAAATCCGTGCAGGTGATTGCCCGATTAGTGCAAGAGAAAGAGTTACATTCAGCTCTGAAAGTAGGAGGAAAAATTACTTCTTTATCTGCCCTGCCCACACTATTAATTGCTCCGACTTCTGTTGTTGGCAACTGGCAGAAGGAAATTGCCAAATTCGCACCTCATTTAAAAACTATGGTGCATCATGGTAGCACTAGGCTACAAAATCTAGCTGATTTCAAAGCTGCTTGTGAACAAAACGATGTGATAATTAGCTCCTTTACTCTAGTCCGCAAAGATGAAAAGTTATTGAGCGGCATCGAGTGGCAACGTTTAGTACTGGATGAGGCACAAAATATTAAAAATCCGAAAGCTGCCCAAACTAAAGCTATTTTAAAATTAAGAGCTAAACATCGGCTGGCATTGACAGGCACTCCTGTAGAAAACCGCTTACTGGATTTATGGTCAATTTTTAACTTTCTCAATCCTGGTTACTTGGGTAAAGAAGCCCAGTTTCGGAAAATCTTCGAGATTCCGATTCAAAAAGACAATGACCGCGTGAAATCTGCCACCTTGAAAAAACTGGTAGAACCTCTAATTCTGCGAAGGTTAAAAACTGACCAATCTATTATTAATGACTTGCCAGATAAAGTGGAACAAAAACTCTACACCAACCTGACCAAAGAGCAAGCATCGCTTTATGAAGTGGTGGTACTAGATGTAGAAAAACAATTGCAATCAGCAGAGGGAATTCAGCGCAAAGGATTGATTCTTTCAACGCTGATGAAATTGAAGCAGATTTGTAATCATCCAGCCCAATTTCTGCAAGATGGGAGCGAATTTTCACCACTGCGTTCGCACAAACTCAGTCGGTTAGCAGAGATGGTTGAGGAGGCAGTTGATGAAGGAGAAAGTTTACTCATTTTTAGTCAATTTACGGAAGTGGGTGAAAAGATTGAAAAACATCTCAAACATAGTCTGCATTGCAATACTTACTATTTGCATGGTGGTACTAGTCGCCCACGTCGAGAGCAAATGATTACCGAATTTCAAGACCCAAATACAGAACCATCGGTTTTTATCCTTTCCTTGAAAGCAGGGGGCGTAGGTATCACCCTCACGAAAGCCAACCATGTCTTTCACTTTGACCGTTGGTGGAACCCAGCAGTTGAAGACCAAGCAACTGACCGTGCTTTCCGTATTGGTCAAAAAAAGAATGTCTTTGTGCATAAGTTTGTTGCCATTGGAACTCTAGAAGAGAGAATTGACCAAATGATTGAAGATAAGAAAAAACTCTCTGATGCTGTTGTTGGTAGCGATGAATCTTGGCTCACCGAATTAGATAATGAAGCCTTTAAGCGGTTGATTTCATTGAACAAGAGTGCAATTTTGGAGTAGATATTATGGCTAAATTTAGTCGAACTTGGTGGGGCGATCGCTTTATTCAAGCACTAGAAGCTTTTACAGATGATAACCGACTCAAAAGAGGACGATCTTATGCTAGCGGTGGTAAAGTCAAAAGCTTTGAGATTGACTTAAATAAAATTACTGCCAAAGTCAGAGGCTCAGTTAATCCCTATTTTGGAATCTACAAAGAACCAACTTATAATATAGAGATTCAGATTACACCTATTGCTAAAACCCATTGGAATGAAGCTATCCAAAAGCTTTCTTCTAAAGCCAGTATCATTTCTCGATTGCTGCTAAATGAAGTCCCAGAAAATATTGAAGATACTTTCTCTCATTTGGGACTACATTTATTGCCCCATAGTAGTAAGGATTTCAAAACTAAATGCTCTTGTCCAGATTATGCTAATCCCTGTAAGCACATTGCTGGAGTTTACTATTTAGTGGCTTCTCAATTAGATAATAATCCCTGGTTGTTATTTGAATTACGGGGATTATCGAAAGCAGAACTTCAAGCCAAACTAGCTAATTCTCCTTTGGGAAAAACTCTATCTGAGGAATTGAATACTAAGGAAATTCCTTTAGAACTTTCTAATTCGCTATACACTAAGCTAGAAAAGCAATCTCTTAACCAAATGCCAAATGCCAGAGAATTTTGGTTAGGTACAAAGCGATTACCACAAACTATTGAAGTGGCGACTCCAAGTAGTATCTGTGCAATTTTGATTAAGAAACAAGGGGATTTTCCTGATTTCTGGCACAATGATGCTTCCTTTATTGAAACAATGGAAGAACTGTATCAGCGAGTCAAAACCAAAAATCATCAGTTCTGATTTCAGCGCTGATAACGACATCGTAAAGTAATTTCTTTTTAGATATTAATTGCCGTTATAATTTTTTACCTTGAAAAAGCATACGCACATATTTTATGCCTTGAAAAACTCCACTTCTGAAGACGTATTTAATAATGGATTTATTTGACCAGCATCTTGCAAAAATAACTGAAGAATCAGCACCTCTGGCGGCTCGGATGCGTCCACGAACACTTGATGAATTTATTGGTCAAGACCATATTATTGGGCAAGGAAGGCTACTGCGGCGTGCTATTAATTTAGATCAACTGTCTTCCTTAATCTTTTCTGGGCCACCAGGGACTGGCAAAACTACTTTAGCCCGTGTTATTGCCAACAGCACCCGCGCTCACTTCATTGCTATCAATGCCGTACTCTCAGGAGTCAAAGAAATTCGAGCGGCAATTGAAATAGCCCAACAACAGCGTAAGTTCCATAATCAACGAACTATTCTTTTTGTCGATGAAGTCCATCGTTTTAACAAGTCTCAGCAAGATGCTCTATTGCCTTGGGTAGAGAATGGTACAATCATTCTCATTGGTGCTACCACCGAAAATCCTTTTTTTGAGGTCAATAAGGCACTTGTCAGCCGTTCGCGGATTTTTCAACTTCAGCAATTAACTGATGAAGATTTATACAAAATTGTTGAGCAAACACTCTTCGATTCAGAACGCGGTTATGGCAAGTTAATAGTACAAATTGACACAGATGCTTTAGCTCATCTAGTTAATGTTGCCAATGGTGATGCTCGTTCGTTATTGAATGCTTTGCAACTGGCTGTAGAGACTACACCCCCCGATACTACAGGTGTTATTCATATTCCCCTAGCAGTGGCAGAAGAATCAATTCAACAACGTGCTGTTTTATACGACAAAGAAGGGGATGCCCATTTTGATACCATTAGTGCTTTTATTAAGAGCTTACGAGGTTCTGACCCAGATGCAGCACTCTATTGGCTGGCCAAAATGGTTTATGCCGGTGAAGACCCGCGCTTCATCTTCCGTCGGATGTTAATTCTTGCAAGCGAAGATGTCGGATTGGCTGATCCACAAGCAATTGTCGTTACAAATGCCTGTGCCGAAGCTTTTGACCGCGTGGGAATGCCGGAAGGACGTTATCATTTGGCGCAGGCAGTACTTTATTTAGCGACTGCACCAAAATCCAATAGCATTATGGGCTTTTTTGATGCTTTAGCCGCAGTAGAAAATGAAAATGTTGCAGAAGTCCCCACTCACCTTAAAGATGCCAATCGGGATAAAAAAGGCTTTGGACATGGGGCGGGTTATCTCTATCCTCACGCTTACCGAGATCATTGGGTAGAACAGCAGTATTTACCCAAGAGCTTGCAAGGTCAATTGTTTTATCAACCATCAATCCAAGGTTATGAACACCAAATCGCAACACAAGTGGCGCGTCGCCGAGAAGCTCAACTTGCTGCAATAGTAGAAGGTATTGGTGTTGCACCAATGGAAGTCATGACTTATGGAACTGTTAACCGAGCAGATGAGCGTTGGTTGCAACGTACACTTTCTCAGGTAAGTACACAATTAGCATCTGTGCGCGATCGCATTTTCAATTTCGCTCAATTACAACGTCATCATTTAGTATTGGATCTAAATGCCGCCACTGGTTTACTTACTTGGGAAGCAATCCGGCAAGTTCCTGAAGGTGGGGTTTATGCCTGTGTTCGCAATCGCTCTGATGCCAATGCTTTAGTAGAACTTGCTGCGGCACTTCCTGAAACAATGCGACCAATAGTTTTTACTGCATCTGTTGCACAGATACCTGCTATGCTGGCATCTCTTGCACCAAATGTACAGTTTGACTCTATTATCGGGCGCAATGTACTAGCCTTGGAATCAAATAAGGGACTTGCTGCTCAAATTTTAGGTCAATTGATCCCGCACTCAGTCAAGCTTATTTTAGCTGAGACAGTACCTCGTCATACCCAAAGGTTTTACCACTTACTGCCCAGCCAAAATCTCGATACTCAATTGTATGAGCGATTAGTTTTAGCAGAAGAAGCTATTTATACAGATGCCTCTGACCCCATGCTTAACTGGGATGCTGACGATTTGCGTCACGCTTTTGCCTCAAATGGACACTGTGTACAAGTGGTTGTTGAAAAGTATTTGACACCAATGCACATCTCTGATAATTTTATCAAGCGTTTATTTGCTGCTAATCTTAATCGACCAAGTTATGCAGATCGTCTGGCTGCAAATTTGACTAGTGAGGAAATAAATATTATTAAAAATTTATTTGTTCGTTACTTACTCAACCAATCCGTTAATTGGTCAAGCACTGTGGCATTTTTAAATATTAGCGGATGAACATAATAGGCTATCAAATCACAGTCATTTATAATTATGAGTTTAAGGATGCAATTACTCGGAAGTACGTCTTGATAAAAACGGATCACTGAAGCTAAGGTAACATTTTTCCTTGACTTCGCTTTATTTGTAGATGAGTATGAACTGTTCAAAAGGATTTTACAGAACTATGCCAATTAAAAAACACATTAATCTGAATGTTGGAAGTTTCCTTAATCCCACAGATAAAAAGATAGTTGTCAATTTAGCTAGTGAAGATATTTTAATTTTAATCACCCAAGAGTTAAAAACCCGTTACTCGCCAGAAACTCAAAAACAAGCCCTTGAGGGAAGTTCTGAGCTATTACCTGATTTCGTATTACAAGAATTATTAAAACGCCAAGAGCAGGTAATAAACGTTAACCCAGATACCTTAGTACTCGTTAACTGCAACATTACAGAAACAGAGGTCGATGATTTGGAATTTAATTTGACTGTCGAAGCATATTTTGTAATTGGGGATGCTTATGGTCAAAATCATTTTCGGGCTAATAGGATCGGACTTTGGTCAAATATATGGGGTGATGAAGAAAAACTTTTTGATTTAGAAGATGAACTAGGCGACCAATTCTGGACTAATTATCAAATCCAGTTGCTCTTTGATGAAAAAAATCAGCAAACAATTGAATTAGAAGTATCACAAACAGATGACTATGAAGCAAGATTACAATTTTACCCATCTTTTCAAAAGTTTTTACCATCCATAGTTCCCTTTACGGATAATGACTTTTAAAATCCGCGATTAAACCAGAATACGCCTAGCAATTATGGCAGTCCAAGATGTGTCTTTTTTCGCATTCCCTAAGTAATGCGACAGTTCTATTTTAAACTTTAAACTTACATACGTGTTTCATGCCTCGAAAAACTACAGTTCCATCGCAATCAATTAAAGTAACTCCGCTAGCTCTGTCTCAATTACATATCCGCTTAGAGTTTCTAGAAAAACAACATCAATCACTACTCAAACAGATCAAGAAAAAGCGCACAGAACTGAAGAACTTTGTCGAACAGATGCGTTCTTTTGGTGCGGAATTTCTTACTAAAGCTACTCCACTATTCCAAAGAATGGCTGAGTTAGATCGGGAAATTCATACTCTGTTTGATGAAATTTTTACTACTAGAAAGCTTGGTAAACAAACCCTCAAAAAGATAGAAGCAGTTTACTGGAATCTACAGGTGGCAGGAGTCATCAGTGTAAACCCCAATAGTAGACATTTAGATATAGAGTTAGACAAACCGTTTGATAATGAAGATGAAAATACAACTAGAGATTTTTCAGAGGAAACTACTTCAAAACACTATCAAAATTGGCAATCACAACAGCCTATAGAATCTCCCTCCGTAGCTAGAACAGATGAGCAAAGAAAAATTCGTCAAACATTTCTGAAGTTGGCTGAAATCTTTCACCCTGACAAAGCTAGAGACAGTGAAACACAGAAGTCTTACACAGAAATCATGAAAGAAATCAATAAAGCCTATCAAGAGGGGGATTTAGCAAGACTTCTTGAAATTGAACGAAGTCAACAACCCTTAGAAATTATTGACAATAATAACGAGGATGATTTAACCCGTAGATGCCGAACTCTAGAACAGCACAATCAAATCCTTCTGGCTCAATATGAAAAACTGAAACAGGAACTGCGTTTGACAAAAAATACTCCAGAAGGAACGATGGTTTGCGATTCTCGAAAAGCTGCTAAAAAAGGCATTGACGCTATGGCTGCTATTGTAGAAACAATGGAATCTCAAATTAACGTCGTTTCTGAGATTCGGGATTTTGTTAAAGACTTTAAAGAAAAGAAAATCACTATTCAAGAATTTCTTGATGGCCCAGTTTCTTTGCGCTCCACGGACGAGTCAATTATGGAAGATATTCTTGAGCAAATGTTGTCAGAGTTAATGAGATAGTAATTTAATTATTATTGAATAATATTTGAAAATCCTAACGTAACAGGATTATTCAAAAACTCCTGCTCTTTCAATAATAAACCATTCATGATATAAAACTGCTAAAAAAAATTCCTCTCCCTTCAAGCGATCGCATACCGCCATAAATCCAGAGAAAAAAGGATCATCTTCATAGGTAGTATCAGACAGAAAAACAGTTACACAGTTGTTATCCATACTCCAGATACACCGGATTATGGTGATATTAGGATGATGTGATTTATCTACAGGTAATAATATCGGGCATCCTTGAACTGACAAAAATTCTGGCTGTTCATCAGATTCCTCGCCCCGTGGAAACCCCTTTCTTTAGATATGGGGGTAAGGGGCAGGCGATTTTAATCGCCGTGTAACTTAACTTATTTCAAAACGCATAACTATACCCGTCCTTTTTGTGAATGGCTAAACAATATTTATGGCTAATGCCTTGAATTAACCCGTTCTTGGTAGAAATATTAAAACTGCCAGTACTTCTAACTGCTACTCTCCCAATATATTCACCAACTTTTTTTCCCGTGGTGACAATAGCTTTGATAATGTCTCCAGTTTGGAAACCTTTGACAAACTTAAATCTAGGTACATAACGAGACGGAAAGCCGTATTTATCAGTACGGCACGATTGTCTAGAACCATGCCCATTAGATGTAATGAATAGTGGCTTAACTCCTTTTATATTTAAAATTGGAGTTGAAACACCCACTGCTTTGCCGCATCAATCCAGTGTGATTTCTCTAAATTTTGTTGGCTACGATTAAATTTAGTTAAACCTCCTGAGCCTGTTTCTACTGATAAGCCTGTTCCTTTTAAAACCTCCAGTAATGCAAATCTAGTCGTATTAACTGCTGCTGCATCTGCTAATGGTCTTTTAGCTTGTTTCAAGATTTTCTCTAACCTAGCGGGATCTTTCTTGAGGAAGTCTTTAATGTCTTTTGTGCCTTTTTTGATGTTACATCTTCCACAACTCAAAGTTAAATTTGTAATTGAATTAGAACCCCCGTTCGACTTTGGCTGAATGTGTTCAACCTGAAATGGAACATCCTTCACACCACAATAAGCACATTCTCTGTTCCACTTCTCAAGCAAATATTCACGAGTCTCAAAACCTTGTAGAGTCCCTTGTTGGTATTCTTTGCCCTGAATATTGGGATCGCGCATTAGTTGCATATCAAAGCGAACTAGTTCTTGGCTAATTGCTGTTATGGGTGCAAATCTCCGCAATCTATCAACCCAGGTTTTAATATTCTCTACACGACTTTGCAAACTGGGTGCAAGCCATCCTTGTGGGCGGGTTCTGTTTAAAAAACGTGGTTTACGATATCTGGTTTTCCTTGCTCGTCTACTCCGCCTTAATTGTCGCCTAGATGTTAAAGCATCTCTAATTGCAAAACCACGATGCTTTAGTTCGGCTGCAAATACAACCTCGCCAGTAGCGTCGTTGACTAATGCAAGTCCTGTCACCCTTGCACCGGGATCTAGTTTTAATCTCAGAGATGATACGGAAACTTCAGCGCTTGATTTACGGAGGATCAAGGTGAATGGAAATTGCCTGTAAATTGCTGCTTTTTTGTTTCTTAGTAATTGCCTCGCTTGTGCTGGGTGAATTGGATTAAGTGGTCTTTTTTCTGAGTCAATTAAAAACACTTTGGACATTTCTGCCCCTCCTTGCGGGTAATGTTAGCTTCGCCAAAGTTATCGGTCGGTACTATCCAAATTGCACTTCCTTAACCCTGTTACAGATGTTTAACAATTTGGTTTTAGAGCAGGAAACTAGCTACGCATCCCCTGGTAAGTTCTTGAACACTTGCCGATAACATAGTTAGTTGAACTTAGGCTGGTCAGATTCAGGCTTTTTCAAGCCCCCCGATTTATCGGTGGGGTTTCTGACATCTGAGAACTGATTCCCAATCTTCTGGCCCTTCATGTTTCTCAATAATTCTATCCCATCTAACTGCCTTAATTTTTTCTAGGCTTTCTGCTGATAAGTCTGATAATTTCATAGCTTGTATCTCATGAAGTCTGTTTTAATAGCTAATATACATAAATCAGATTATCATCTCTTTATTCTAGTGGATTGCAGAGATATTTAGTATATGCAATACTGAGCTTTAGTAAAAATCTTAACCTGAAAATAGAATGATTGTTATGAAAGTTAAATATTATGATTGACCACGACCGCCTTTTCAAAGAATTATTATCTACGTTTTTTATTGATTTCCTTGATTTGTTTCTACCTCAAGTAGCCAGCCAAATAGATCGTAATTCCATCCAGCTTTTACCCCAAGAAGTATTTAATGATGTCACTTCTGGCGAAAAGAAGGAAATTGATTTACTGGCGCAGGTGCGTTATCAACAGCAAGATACTTGTTTTCTAATTCATGTTGAAAACCAGTCTTACACTGAAACAGCCTTTGCAAAGCGGATGTTTAAATATTTTGCGCGCCTACATGAAAAGTATGATTTACCGATTTACCCAGTTGTAATTTTTTCTTTTGATGAACCCAAACGCGCCGAACCCCAAAATTATTGCGTCACCTTTGGAGATTTAAAAGTGCTGGAATTTCAGTTTGTAGCAATCCAGTTGAATCGTTTAAGTTGGCGCGATTTTCTCACGCAGCCAAATCCGGTAGCGGCAGCATTAATGTCAAAGATGAATATTTCCAAGCAAGAACGTCCACAGGTGAAGGCGGAATGTTTGCGGCTGCTGGCGACCTTAAAATTAGACCCAGCAAGGATGCAACTAATTTCTGGGGAAGAGTTGATACGTATTTGAGGCTCGACGATACTGAGAAACAGGTCTTTCAAGCGGCAATCAGTACAATGGGATTAGATGAACAGGAGGAAATTATGGAGATTGTTACAAGTTGGCAACAGGAAGGCGCTCAAAAAACAAGAGAAGAGATTGCATTAAATTTACTCAAAAGAGGAATGATTGTGCAAGAAATCTCACAAGTCACGGGTTTGAGTCTTGAACAAGTTCAGCAGTTACAAGCTCTTCTTTCTCAAGAAAATTAATGTCAGTTGTACAGATGGGTGAACAAGAAAATGAGTGCGATTACCCTGACAACTTTGTTGATTGAACCATACCAGCACAGAGAAGACAAAAATTCCAACTACTGTATTGATCAGCGCAAAAACTCTTGGTGTCATTTCAGTCTGGCGGAGAATTAGCCACTGCCCCAGCCAGAGTATTGCACCAACAATCACCGCAGCGATCCCGCTCATGACCAAATGATCTGGATATTTGAACGGATCTAGCGCCATATTAATAATTAATGGCACAAATATCAGCGCACAGAGCAAAAAGCCAATGAATAAGCCAGCAACACTTATCAGGCTCCAGTAGCGACCAAGATAACCAAGGCGGAATTCCAATATCCACTCTTGTACGGGAAGCAAAGTAAAGTAAAACGCGATTCCTGCACTGACGTAATCGAGCATTGGCACTTGTTTTACCTTTGTATCTAGCATATTTGGCATAACTGTGCCAAAACAGGTAAGAAAGATGCCAACCTAAGACGGATTGAAGCAATGATTGATTACTGAAAGGTTTCTCGCTTCCTGCGATCGCAATTTTTAAGCTGCGGCAGCATTTGGAAGTTGCAAGGTAATAGGAGTTGAAAGCCTTCTCCATTGGGGTTTTAAGCAAGTTAAAATTTTCTTGCTTACTTTTGTTTCTTACTCAGACTTTATAACCTAAACAATATCTTTTCTGTTGGCAATCCACTTCATGGGCTTGTTAACTATCAATCCACAGTTGAGCAAAACGTTCAGCCGTCCATCCAATAATATCTGATACCTGCCCATCACCAATTTCTACGATTCGCTTAGTACCATCTCTACGCTCTATCACATCAACAGAGAAAAACTGGCTCTCAATTCGCTTGGCACACTCAAAGACAATCTCTGGAATTTCTTCATCTGGTAAAGCAGCAAAAGGTTTACCAGATAGGACAAAGTAACGCCTCTCCGTTTCAAGCACAAAATCTTCAATCCGCCGCACACAAATACCTCCCTCAATCGTGCCTCGAAACTTTTGCATTTCGGCAACTACTGTTTTGATTTGCGAAGGTTGATTAATTATGGAGCCAACTGAGGTTTTGAGAGACTTAACATAATCTTTGATAAAAAATCCATCCCAGCCAAGTCGATTCAATTGGTTCTCTAAATCATCATCGACGGAATAAAATTTAGTCTCTGGAGTCAAACCAGTAATTAAAGGATACCAATTGATCAGATAATGTGTAGCTAGATACTCAGCCACAGAAGTTAAAACACTTGCCCCTATACTTTCTACAACACTAACTAATAACTCATAATCTCCAGACGAGAGCATCCAACCCCGGTAGACCACTTTTGAGCCAGGAGTTGGGGCTGGAATAATCTTTGATGAACCCGTTCCTAACGACTCTAAAGAAATAACACCAGTTGTAAACCCAGCATTTTGTATACAAGCAACTTGCTCCGAGTAGGCTGCATCCGCTTTTTTAGGATTGAAGTAATCGCTAGGAAAAAGAAATATCACAATATCTCAACCAAATATATTTTCTTTACTAATCACACAAGAGTACTCTTTCGATTTTATCAAACAGAATTCAGGAGTCAGGAGCCAGAATTCAGAATTGAATTCTGTGCAACTGGTGGATGGATAAACGGGTTTAAAACCCCAGACGCTCCTGCGTCGCTAACGCTGCGCTATCGTCTACACGGTGTCTACAATTGGTTGGGGTCTGAATCCCAATCCGATTGTGATTCTGACTCCTGAATTCTGACTTCTGAATTCTTCTTCAACATCTGCCTCTCCATCCAATTTCAGGCGGAACCAGCCCTGTGAGCGTTCGCTGTTTTTGGGGTACTCCGTACAACGATTGTCAATCCGTGCAGTATCCCAAACGAGTGTGCCTGACTTTTCATCATCTAAACCCCGCTTGATAAACACAACATTTTCCTGCTGGTCTGTATAAGCTACCCCTAGTGTTCTTCATAGCTTGATTCTCTTTTTCATTACTGAAAAGGGCTATTTTAGGATAAATCTATCTTTGTAAGTCTGCTTGTTGCGCTTGAGATTTAGCTAATATTTTATCAATTTGAGTATTAACATCTTCAAAAGTTTGCAATATCTGTGGAGTTACTTTATTAGTCTGCACCTTGCCAGATTGCAAGTTTAAAATTACCTCCCCATTTTTCTGCAAAATAGTTAAATCTCTCTGCTGGGTATTGAAAGCCAAGTCATAAATCTTTCCTTCAACTTGAGTACCATTTTCATCAGACTTACCCCAGACCATGCCAATTCTTTGAGCAATTTGAGTCAGCCGACTGATGGCTTCAAGCTCAAATTTATCTTTATTCATTACTGTCAACGCTTCGGTTGATAATTGCTCACCAGCTTTAAACCCATTTGCAACTTCTACAATGCGTTTTTTGTAATTTTCCGACTTCCCCAACTTATCTGCGGCATTGTACCAATTTCTCAAATCATCAATAGTAACTGATTGAGATTGGACTTCTTGGTTGGGTGCGGCTCTGTTTTGTGGTTCAGGAAATGGGACTATTTTCCCGTCCACATAATCCCCCAATGGCTCTAGATGTAGTCCCCACACCTGCTGTTTTTCGGTGAATAATTCTGGTAATGCTTTGGGTGAGTGCTTTTCCATGTCAGCCCATTGCTGTTGATAAACGGGGTCAGCAATCATATTAGGTGTGATTTGATACTGCTTACCCACTCGAAAGGCGACTTGCTTATCAATGCCTGTCGCCAGAGCTATATCGCCTTCCTTAAACCCATACTGTTTGTAAGGCTTATAAGCTCTAGTAGTGTGAGTTCTGCCATATCCGCGCATGGCATCAATGCAAGTATTTACAGGTAGTGGGTTCGGCTCACCATGCATCATTAAAGGGTAGTTCATCGGAATCGGTTTGCCTTTGATGACAGGAGGGGCGACGGCGAGATTTTGAACCTCTTGGTTTGGGTGGAATTGAGCGCTTTGTTGAGGTGGGGACAATGCTGATTGAGATGGAGGTTTCAAAAACTGCGGTCGTGTGGCGAGGGAATTAACTCTTTGTTGATAGTCACTATTTGATTCAATCACAGCCCCGAATTTCTTGGTCATGCTCGATAAAGTTTTGACAGGGATGGAGCTATCAACCAAGTTAAATACGGCTAGACCTTTTTTAGTTTCCTTGATAACATCTTTTATTGGTACTTGTTGACATTCAACTTTTTGAGCAGTTAACCATTTAGTCACAGTCTCAGCTTTCTGGTTGTCAACAGCCAAGCCCATGACTCCAAGTTTTTTGTTTGATTCTGTCGAAAATAAGAAAGTAGGACGCTCTTTAATATAATGTAGAATTTTCGCACTACTCTCAATCATCTCTTGTTGTTCAGAATTAACCGATTGAGTCCCAAAAGCCTGAAATTCCTTCGTCCACTTCTGGGGATATTCAACGATATTAGGGTCAATTTGAGCGCAAATAACAGAAAAATTACTTTCAATGATTGCAGGCGCGAGTGTAAGTTTTCCGGTTTTGAGTAATCCAAGTTGTCTGAGCGCGTCTTTGTCTTTTTTGAAGTGCAACACTCCCAAGGGTTCACCATTGAGAAATACTGCATCTCTAGTTTTAGAAGCTGAGGTTTCGATAGTCAGTTTTCGGTAATCTCGATCCGAGAATGACTGACCAGAAAAATCATAAAAGTTAATTTTATTAATTTTGAGGAGATTTCCATTGGGAGACTCACCCAGGACAAAAGCTTGATCTCCTGTCTCAGAGATTGACGTGAGCTTTAATTTTAGGGGATTACCATTTTTGAGATAATTAATTTCTTTTAACTGTTGGGCAGAATCGCTGTCTAACTCACCCAGGGTCAAAGCATCAATTTTGATTTTTACTGTTTTATCAGGAATCGGCACAGTGCCAAATTCTAAGTTGACCGGTTCGGCGTTAAAAACAAGTCCTGCATAAGAGAAGTTCTTGAGTTCACGGATAGTAATTTCAACCGGCTCGTTTCCTGGTAGTCCAATAGTTGCTTTGGCAGTCGCGGGTTCCACGCCAACGAAACTAGCTTGCGCTTTTGTACCAATGGGAAGCTGTGCGGTTCTGGTTTCAAGCATGGCAAATTCCTTATATTCGCCGTCACTATCCTGGACAAACATTAGCCTGGAAACATGGCGCTCATGCCCAACTGGGTGGTGAGAAGCTCTGATTTCTATCGTGTGTTTTTCGGTGGGATTCCAGTCTCGACCCAAAAATTGATTCGCTTCATTATTCAGTGTGACTAATTTCGGTTCGGTAAATTGCAATTTATCTAAGCGAGAGATAATCTCATTCGGGAAAGCAGCGAAGGCAAAATTAGAGACTTTTTTAGCGATCGCTTGGGGGTTTGCGTTTTCTTTTCTTGCAACTTCGAGTTCATCCTGGCGAGATGCACAGATGTTCCAAGCGGCGGCGGCAGATGCAAGTTTTTCTGACTCTGGGATTTTCGCATAAAATGCTTCAGCTGCATCATTTGCCAAGGCAAAGAGTAGTTTAGTTTGGGTTCTAGTAAGTTCTGGTTTTAGTTCTAGGAGTTTAGCTCCTTGTATAGTCATCCCCGCCTTGAGGTTGTGATCAGTCACCGATTGTTGGCTAACTGTCCCCAGGTTGCGGTAAGCGGGTTTTCCATCTGACCCAACCTCGCCATCTATTTGTGCAACTGCTAATAATTTATGGGGGCGTTCACTGTTTGTGAATTTAATCTCATCTAGGCGAATATTAAGTGTCTGGGCTTTCCAGATTAAGGGATGCCCCTCACGGGTGAGATTGGTAATTTCGAGTTGCGTTCCTGAATCCGTTTGAACAACTGCGCTAGGGCCAGACTCTGTTTCTCGCCGCCTTGAGGCACGAACCGCAGCGTTGAATTTCAGATCAAACTCGTACTTGGCGGCGATCGCTGCAAATTTCTGCTGTGGTGTAAATTCTACTCCTTTGAATAAGTCTTTAAACTGGACGATGGGACGCGATTCTAACTGTGATTCTTGGAAATATTTATTGGTTTGGCTAATCAATAATTCTACTGGTGAGTAGCCCTTTGGTGTTATCCCCGTGTTTAAATAAACTGAACGCGACTTTTTATCTTTAATATAATTAACATCACGATACAAGTAGCGGCTGTTCTCCCGGATTTTATCCATCTCAGGTTTTTTAGCACTTTTGAATAAATCAACCGCTATTTGGTTTTGATAACATCCTTCTTCAATCATTTCCCGGTACATCAGGCGGTTAATGTCCATTGCTTTCTGGATCATTTCGGGAGTTCTTTGAGAATGAGCAATTTCAGCAACCCCTTGCATATAAGGCTTGTATTCTTCTCGAATTAACTTTGGATCTTTCTGGCGTTCTTGCTCAAACAGGGTTTCGTAATGGTTAGAAACTTGGTCTAGATAATTTGATTTCTGCTCAAAAGTACCGTAACTCTTTAGTACCTCAATTTCTGATTCTAATGCCTCCAGTGCCGTTACTTGATTGTTGATTATGCCCACGCTGATGCTATCGCTCATGTGGATAGCGATTTTTTCAAATGGGGGCTGGCTTCCATCGGTGGAATCATAAAATGATTGTTTTTTGAGCTTAACCGTGGGCGAATAGGCGTTTTGGGGAAGATTTCTTCGCTCTGCCTCTGCTGTTAAATTGGGATATAAGCTGGCTTTTGCTACACCAATGCAGTCGCCATCGTAGTCTCGTGCTTGGCGTTCTGATTCGGTTTCGAGGGGATTAACTTCGTTGTGTTGAATACCTTGGGCTTCTAACGCTTCAATCCGAGCAAGTATGCGTTTGTGATCTTCATCACTGACTACAATTATTCCTTGTAAGTCTGTACCATCTGGAGCTAGGCGGTCTTCAACATATTTGTTATTAGAAACACACAGACCGTTAGAATTAAGAAAGGGAGAACGGAAATTTAATACTTTTTCATTTTCATCTATCCAAGTCACGCAAATTTCGCCATTCTTGAGTTCTTTGGAAGGGATAATCATTCCTCGGTCAAAAGTTAATGTCTTGCCAATCGCAATATCACGCCACTGACCTTGCACAAATCGACTTAGCTCTTGTTTTACTTTTTCAGTTTCTAGTAATTGTTGATGGCCAAGTAAATCAGCTTTGATGAGTTTGTACATGAACATATCATCTTTCTGAGATTCATCTGATTCATCGTTTAGCTCTAAGTCTTCACCAGAATTATTCTCTACTTGTTTACCTAAAGTATCAGCCTTAACTGATTCAATAATTTCTTGCTCTAAAGATTTTTTTTGCTCTTCTGAAAATTCTTTTCGCTTTTCGTAGTTTTCACAGTACAGTTGTGCAACAATTCTAGGGTCATTTTGAGCTTCTGCTAGCTTTTGGGCTAGTACCTCTAGCTCTTCTGCAAAATCCTTAATACCTTGAGGAAATGATGCTAATAATTGAGATATGGCAGTTTTACCTCGCTCTGATTGGGACTTTTCGCCTAACCAAATTTTTTGTTTGTATAATCCCGGTTGAATTTGGGGTTTAGTCGGTTTATTGGGATGATCTTTGTCTGTACCTTTGAAGCTAGATAGGGGAAGAATTAAGTCAATTTTGGGTTCATCATTCGTGTCAGCATATTTTATTTTATCAAAACTGCAAGGTCTTAATGTCCCTTTACCAAATCGATATTTAGTATCTTCTCCATCAGTTTCTGTCCACCCAAATCGATGCTGAATTACGCGATAACTTTTATCCTGCTGTTCTTCACTTTTAGTTAATTTATCATATAGCTGGGTAGAGATTTGACCGTAGCAGTCACCTACCAATTTAAAAACATTTTCTTTGTTAATAATTCCTCCATTTTCACCTTGTGCTTCAGTAGAGTCATCTACAATCAAAATGTTTAGTTCTTCATGTATCGAATTTTTACACCCCCCTAGAAAGATTGAACCGTAAGCACCTCTATCTTTTCTATCAGGGCATAACTTTTCAATTACTTTCAAGCATTCTGGCGACCCGTACAATAATCGGGTTTTAGAAGATAATAACAGCGTATGCCCATTTGGGTGATTTCTTAAATCTTCTGGCGTACTATATTCATCTATATGTCCGAAAGAAAACTGTTGATCTGGAAAGTAAAATTCTAATAGAGTATTATCTAACTTTTCAGTTAAAATTGATTGGGTATTCTGATTATCTCCATCAGTGTGAATCCATTGATTTAGTCTGGGGTCAAAGTGTTGAAATTCCAAAGACATAATCTTTTTTAATCATTGAAAATTTTTAGGAGTCCAATATGTCAAGAATTAAACGCTGGTTAAATATGCATGGGAAAGAATTTAACGCAGACGGAACTTTAAAGAATGAAGCTAGACAACAAATGTTATCTGAAGGTATGAATGACGCAGCAATCAATAGTTATGCCCTTCGACTTAAAAATAACTACGATGAATGGAAACGACTAGACGAAACAGATCCAGAGCCTTGGCCTGTTTATACTGCCTACGATTTCTTCACCCCTACAGAGCAGCAGCAGTTCAACAGTGATGGTACTCTCAAGCCAGAATATATCGAATCTGAACTAAAAAAAGGTATTAGCTCCCAATGGCTAGGAGAAATGGAACGGCGCAAGATACTGGATGTAGAAAACTATAATCGAGTGTCGGCTCGGAAAGCAGAAATGGGGATTAATTTTGGTGAGCAAGAAATGAATAGACTACGTGCTTCAAGCCGAACATATACACAACGCATAAAGCAGATGGAGGTAGACTTAAGGAACAACGAAGAACCCAGTACACTTCCGTTCGATAAAGATACTTCCTGGTTTTAAGCTAGATGTTTAAGATTTTTGGAAAGCTGAAAGTTTTGTCATCGTGCTACTTTCAGCTTTTTATGCTCATGCCTTGTCAATTGGCTTGCCGTTCTATAGCTGGAGGGATTACCCCAGGCGATCGCACAACTGACTTGTTAGAAGCGGCGGCAAGGAACGCAAACATCCCTAAAATAGCAAAAGACGTAATAATCACTTGCTGTAGGGAGGCAAATACTGACCTTTCTTTTTCCTTTTGGACAGTAATGCGATTGATATTTTGTTGAAATGCCGACAAATATAGATAATCTAATACTTTCTCACACAAGGTAGGGTCTTCACCTATCTGTACTTTCTGGCACAGGAGAATTTCTAGATGCTCCCGGCGGCGATCGCTTGTAGACAAATCGCGCTCATCCCACAGTTTTGCCTGGGTTGTATCTAAAGGTCTATTAATACCTAATATAGTCATACTATGGCCTCACTTGGTTTAGAAATTAGTTGAGGGAACAGGTGTAATCGATAATTCAATTACACCCTAGTGTGCTTTTTGAAAAATGGAACTCGTATCTAACTTAAGAAGTTTAAATATGCTTTCAAAAAAGAACTAGCAACTTGAGTACTGAAAAAATCAAAGCTCAGGTTGCTAGTAAAGTTTGAGAATATATGCTATATTTCCCAGTCCAAATCTTCAGTTGGAGATGGAGATAAAACCTGTGCATTGGGTGGTGCTTGGGGTGTATCTGGCTGCAACGGGTTCGTCCCATCCTGAAAAATCTCCTGAGCCAGAGTCCGCCCATCTGAGTCAATGTCACTACTCAAGAAATACTCCAAAACCTGCGGTGTAGCACCATCAATTGCTGCTTGTGCCAATAAGCTTTTTATAAATTGGGGAGATGCTTCACTATCAGCTAGTACCTTCAAGGTTTGCTCGGCATCTTGGATGGTCATTTTGGAGATATCTCTAACTCCAACTTCGTCCCAGACATCCCCGAAATACTGTCTATATTGCTGATTGAAGTCTTGCTCTTGGGCAAATCGTGATAATTCTTGTATCTGCAAATGTGTTGTTTCAGCCATGTCAAAATACACCAACTCTTCTGGAATCATCTAGAAACTTTTACTGCTAACCCTTCAATAACATAATCATGAATAATATCCAGATCATCCCACCAATTAAATAAATTAAATTCCAATTATTTCGAGATACATCTTGATATAATACACTCTCATATCCATCCAGAATACTTTGAATTAGCAGATTAGCCTTTAACAAATCATTATTCAGTGACGAAGTTCTTTTGACTTTTCCCAAACCCGGAAAATCGCACTTAGTAAAAACGTTTTTGTTATAGCAGTTACATTGAGCGATCAACAGGGCGGGAAGTTTTTTTCTTCGGCTTTCTCCCTTCTGCCAACAAAAATCATCAGTCACATCTGCACCCATTCTTGAAAGTGATACTAAATTTTCAAATGAGTATTTTGATAGCATTAATTCGCTAACCGCCTTAGCATTAGGATTAGTATTTAAGTTTTCTGTTGGTTGTATCCCCCCACCGAAGACGATTTGGAATACTAACACGATGAGTATCATTAAGGGAGCAACGCTAGGATTGGGAGCGATCGCACTGACAATCAAACCCAAAACCATGCTGCCAAACGAGGCTAAAAACAGGGTAAAGTACATTGCTCCTGTATTAGTATCAGCACCAGGAATCTCAACGGCTGCTAACATCAGGTATAGTAATACTGCCGATTGGTACATAGCTAGTACAAATGCTACGACCAACTTAGATATAAGATAGGGGGCCAGTCCCAAGCCAACGCTTCTTTCTCTTCTGTAAATTGGTCTTTCTTTAGCTATTTCCGGCATTGTGGCCAGTGAACCCGACATAATCGCCATCACCACTACAACGAACAGGGTGGAAATAGCTTGCCCTGCATTCCCTGTTTTGGTACTGAACAAGTCGGGTTTCCACAACACAAAATTGAGTGAACCCAGAATCGGCGCTCCCAGCAGCATCAATGCCAAGCTCAACTTATTTTTGAGCAGAATCGACAGATTGCGTTGGCACAACACCACAAGCTGCTGTCTCAAATTGCGCTTAACTGGCGCGGGTGCTTGGTTCTGTTGTGGTAATGATAGCAAGCGTTCGCTAATAAATTTCTTGTAATAACCTGAAGACTTGAAGCGTTCTTCCCATTGCTGCGGGGAGAGTTGATGCTCTACTTTATGATAGATTGCATCAAAATCTTGTACTTGGAAATAGTCTAATGCCAACTTGGGCGGCCCTACGTATGCCAGTCGTCCACCTTTAGCCAGGAAAACTACTTGATCTGCGATCGCTACATTCTTAGTAGCATGGGTAATTAAAACTACGGTACTACCTGCATTAGATAAAGAACGCAGCATCGACATGATTTGTAATTCTGTTCCTGGGTCTAGCCCGGATGTCGCCTCATCTAGAAAAAACAAACTGGGGGTGCTGATAAGTTCCACGCCAATAGAAACTCGTTTGCGTTGACCTCCACTGAGTTGCTTGATAGGGATATTCTTTCGCTCCCATAGGTGCAGATGTTGTAGCATTCCTTCAACAAACTGCTCCTGTTCGCTTTTAGAAAAAAAGGGGATTCGCAACTGGGCAGCAAAGATAAACGCTTCCCAAACAGTCAAGTCAAGATGGACTATATCATCCTGGGGAACATAACCAATGAGGTTCTTAAATGCGTGATAGTTCTTGTACAGGTCAACCCCATCAACTAACACTTTCCCCCTGGCGGGTCGTTGTCCGTTAAGTGCATCCATCAAAGTTGACTTCCCGCCACCACTCACCCCAGCAATCACAATGAACTCGTTGGGCAAGAACGACAGCGAGATTTCATTAAGTAACGTTGTCGAGGCGAGTATGGGGTGGCTATTTTTTCGCAAGTCGATGGCATCTAGCCTAAGTCCTGCTCTTTGCCTAGTTTCTCTATATATATGATTTGGTGTTTGAATTGGCTTAAATGTTGCCGTAACTGTTGGTGGCTCTGAAACAAACTTTTTCGCTTTAATTTCCGACTGAATCTCTACCTCAATAATGACCTGACCAATTTGGATTAAACGACCGTCTGACAAAAGATAACCCTGCCTTGGCTCTAGCTTTATTCCTCCTATTTTTGTTCCCTCAACACTATCTAAATCTGCCAAGTAGTATTGCTCGTCTTTTTTGATGATAATCGCATGAGTGCTACTAACACTCATATCCTTTATTAGTAAGTGACATGATTTTTCGCTGCCAATTACATAGTGGTTGTTATCAGCAAAACAGGCACGATGAACATAGTGTTTGGTGACATGATTTTGGTGGACGAGCAGATATAAATGTCGAATCTCCATAACTTGGGAGAGCGAATTTTCTAATTTTTGTCTCACTGGGTAGATAATACAGCAATTAACTGAGTAAATCATCCACAACTTTGAAAATACATTGAGAGGGGTCGAGTTGCTAGGGCGATGCTCCCCCCGGATTCAGTGCGATCGCCTGCGGGAGGAAACACCATTCAAAGCCAAACCCTTACGTTTACTGGCTTTGGCAATGTTAGACAGAATGTCTGTCTAACATCAGACAGCATTAGTCGCAACAGTTGTCGTACAAATGCAAACTAATCTAAATCCCAACACCCTACCCCCAACACCCTATTTTTGGCTTGTAGTGATATAACCGTTTCTTTGCCAAATCTCCGTGTCTGGTTTAAAACTCTTGAATGGTTGAACATAATAATCAGGAACTAGGGGTTTGTCTTGGCGGTCATAGCTCAATTCATGATCCAAAAACTTGATATGGCTAATATGGGATGCCCAAGCATCGGCTATCCTATCACCTAATCCCATTGTGTCTAAATATTTAGGTAGTTCCATTCCGCCATTCCAACAAATGGGAATGCCTTCACTATCAAAATGTTCGGTTAGCTCTTGGCGTACAAAGGATGCTGTCCCACCACAAACTAAAATTTCATCCATAAGAGCAATATTTCTCAACCAGCGCCATAAAGCACGGCAGTACTCTTTGCGAACTATCGGTAAAATCCGACAAAACAACTCTACGTCAGCATTGATTTCTTCGATTCTGGTTTTGCGTGATAAAAACCGCAGTGCATCAAAATTGTTATTCGTGGTTTCGGCTAAGGCTGAAATTAGGCGTAAGTCATCTTTTGATAAACCTACAGCAGTACGTTCTACAAACTGATGCACCACCCAATTCATCCCTAAATCTGTAGATTCAGCTTTTATTGCATTCCCCTTGTGCGACAAAATAAAACTGGCATTACGATAGCCTAACATCAGCATTCCTATACTCTTTTGGAAATAGTTAATGTTGACGTTGCGACTGCGATATGCCATGATACCCGCCCCTTCTGGACTGACATCAAAGCTACGTAATTTCGCTTTTAACCTCCCTGTTGGCGTGATTATTCCTGTTTTTAAGTTCTGTGCTAGTTTTGCTCTGAGCGTTTGCCCATCTGACGCTTCTCCCACTGGCAACAGCAAATGTACATATAGCTCTATATCTGGGTTTTTCACTCCCAGCCGCCGAATTGCCAACCATAACATAGCTGCTACTTTCGGTAAGGCATATTGATACTTCAAATCTCTAATAGCTGATGTCCCCGCGAACATACTTTTGGCTAATGCTCCCAGGACATAGTATTCTGACCCAATTCCTATCCACACCGTCGTATCTTGTACAAGTTGATTTGACAAATATTCTATTGACTCTACTCCTAAATCCGCTATTTCTGGTTCCATTGCTAAAACTATTGGAACCCCATCTGGATAAATCTGTGCTATCCCCTTCTGAGAACTTGTCCCTAAATCAATAGTTATCGCAACTTTTGTGTAGTCTTTAGAATTATTTTTTTTATTCATCTTCAGCCCCCGTTTTGTTTATCCCAGCCAAACATCCGCTTAATGTCGGTCATCTCTTGATAGTTTTGCGAGTCAAGAAATTCATCGTCATCGTTATCGTCTTCATCAGTAGAGCTTATCTCCTGATCTGCGGAAATAATTCCTAAGATGGATGGACTATCCGATGCCACTATGTCTGATGCTTGCATTGATGTATTTGAGGTCACTACTAGCGGGTCTGGTACTATCCCACAAATTCTCCGAATTACACTAATTTGCGCTTCTAACTGGCCTATTGCCCAAATGCCAATCTGTCTTAATTCTTCTCCCCTCAGTCCCGAAGAAAACAAGGCAAGAGGTAGCCAGTGGTTTTTTAGCGTTGCTGTTATAACTTGCGAATAATCTGCTTCTAAACCAAATGGATTTGACCTTATGTAGCCAACCACTTTTCCATCTAAACTATCTTTCGGGCGCTTAATCGAAACTCTTATTTGTTCTATCTCTGCCATATTTTATGCTTCTCACAGAGGTAATGCAGGTCTTAGAAATGTCAGAATTCAGTCCTTCTGAATTCATGAGTCAGAATTCATGAGTCCGAACAGTAGAAAAATTAGAAACTCATTTGACTCATAAATCTACTTGCAATATCAAACCTTTTATAAATTCTGACTTCTGACTCACCTCGGCTGCGCTCGGCGACCAACTGAGTGCTGAATTCTTACTTAAAAATTATGACACTTTATTTTTAATACTGCTGAACTTTATTTTTCTTAAAATTTAGTTTCAATAGTTTTCGTCTTGAGGAACTTCAATTTCACTTTTTTATCTATGGAGCAATCTTGAAGTGCTTAAATTTTATTTCTACTTGTTCATTTAATCATTTTTTTTAGACTTCATAACGCAATTCCTTCAAAATATTGAATCTACACTATTTAAGTCGGGTTTCTTTGATTTTTCAGTACGCTTTTGGTCAAAATAAATACTATGAATTTGGACGCCCAAAAGCACAAGAAATGCCGTTTTCTGTCCCTTTGGCCGTCCTCACACAAGCCCAAATTGGAAATATCTAGATTTCATGACTTTCCTTTGGACGCCCAAAAGCACAAGAAACGCCGTTTTCTGTCCCTTTGGCCGTCCACTCTTTTTGCATTTTTTCTCTTGAAAGTCTTATCATTAATCAGCTACAGCCACTTTTTTGCCATGTTTTTATTCTCAATAAGCTTAGGTCTTATTGAGAATGCGTACTACAAGCTTGTTGATTTTGCACTACAACAACTCCCAAAAATTTTGAATTGTCTTTGAAAACCTTGAGTAATTCTCAAAAAATTCTGTGAGCAGCCCATAAATTCTCATTAATTAAAGATTATTGACAATTAAACAGCCCAAAAGCCTTGCTATTGCGTGGTTTTTTAGTCCAAACCCCAAAAAGTCGGGTGTTTTCTACTTAGGCTAAAATTGTGTCAAGAGTGACTATACTACTAAGGGAATCTTGGGAATAGCGGGAGAATTGCCCCAGAAATGCTGTAGGGTGGCTTAAGATAGTCGTACTTACTACGGTTATTTTCTCATTTTCGCATTTGAGCGATTTGGCTGAAAAAGTAGCGTGAAACCGAGAAAAAACAGCAATAATTTGAGTGATATTTGTTTCTCAGTCAGTCAGCCCAAAAACTTGTATTTCCAATTTTTAGTGTAGATAAAAAATGGCATACGCGATCGCGCGATTAAAAAAATTAAAGCGGGGTAACATATCAGGGAGTGCATCTCACACTGCACGAGAAAGAGAAACCCCTAATGCAGATCCCACTCAAAAAAATATTCGGTTCATCGGTAGCCTCAACCCAGAGGAACGACTAGAGGATTTAGTCTTAGCCAAGATAAGGGACTCGGAGCAGAAGCGGAAGATTCGCACTGATGCGGTGTACTGCGTAGAGTTACTGTTGAGTGCATCGCCCAGTTATTTCCGTCCCAACTGCCCCACTCAAGCCGGTTACTATGAACCCCAAAAGCTGGATGAATGGCTAGAAGCGACTCATCAGTGGTTAGCGGATGAATATGGTAATCGCATTGTCCGCGCCGAGTTACACCTGGATGAAGCCACACCCCATATTCACGCTTATTTTGTCCCTCTTGATGATCAAGGACAGCTACGGTGCAATCATTTCTTTGACGGGCGGCAGAAAATCCAACAATTTCAAAATTCTTACTACCAGACAATGCGGTTAATTGGGTTGGAGCGCGGTATTAAAGGAAGCAGAGCAAAGCACCAGGACATCAAGGATTTTTACCGCATTGTGGAGGAAGGGCGCGATTTAGAAGTTGATGAGCTAAGTGCAGAACATCTTTTAGCCAAAGCTGCCGACCGAGACAGGGCGAATCAACGTAAACAGGAAATGGAGGCTACAGCCAAAGCTCTCTCACTTGAAAATGAACAGTTACGGCGACGAATTGCACAATTAGAACAAGATAATCAATCAATAAAAAAGCTTACCGAGTGGTCAACTGATTTAGCTTTGGATGATGTTGCTATTGAGTTGGGACTGTGGCGTAAAGGGAATGAATGGGTTGGAGGAAACCACATCATTAATATAAATGCCTCTCAATTTACTGACTTTGGCAATGGTTCTTCGTTAGGGGGTAACAGTGCTATTGATTTAGTCAAGCACGTTAATCAATGCAACCAAACAACTGCGATCGCATGGATCGGGGAGCGATTTGGTGAAGTCGGCGCAAAACGTGCAGCGAGCGCTCATGCTCAAAAAGTTACGGCTGTTATTATCCAAACTCAACCAGTACCCCAATTCACTCCACCGATTGAGGATAAAAAACAGTGGCAGCAAGTAGAACATTACCTAACTCAGAAACGAGGCATACCTTCTGATTGCGTACAAATGTTACATAACCAGGGACTAGTTTATGCCGACTCAAAAGCAAATGTAGTTTTTGTGATGCGGGATCTCAACGGAAAGACCAAAGGGGCATTTTTAGAAGGGACAGCTAATACATTTTCTGGTTATGAGTTAGGTACAGTTCGCCGCGATAGCTGGTTTTACTTTACTTTGGGGAAAAAGCCTAGCGAACAAACTAGTACTGTCGTGCTGTCTTTTTCTCCCATTGATGCCATTTCAGTAGCCATGCTGGAATATCAGGTTAAAGGAATACCAGAAAACAGAACAATTTACATGGCAGCAGATGACACTTCAAATTTACCTGTTGAAAGATTACGTAATGTTCCTTGTGTACAGTTAGCTTTTAGTCAACCAACAGTGGCACGGGCTGTTAAAGAACTACTGCCACACTCGACTCAACTCAAGTGCGAAAGTCGGGATTGGAATACGCAGTTAATCAATTTCTCCCATCAATTACAACAACGTTATTCACAACAAAACCACGAGGAATTAGAGCTATAGTTGCAAAAAAGTCAAGCTACTCTAGTACCGATTTTTTCAGTACCAAAGTAGCTAGTAAAGAGTTTTAGCTATCAATAATATTGGGGTGAAATTTAACTAAAGCCCTAATGAATAATGAGTTAATTAAACAAATATTTGGATTAATTAAGCTTAACAATAAGCTGATTGCTGTCGAGTCTCCATTGCAAGAGAGGGTCAGGCTGCTCATCAATCTAGCCAGTGAATGCCAGCAATACAATATTAACTGTTACCTGTGGACGCTCGAAGATGATGCGCTACACCAGTTATCCAGTAATGAGAGGGGATTAAGTTTACAAAGAGTTGAGCAGTATCAGGCGATCGCCAAAAACAGGCGCGAACATTACTTTGAAATTCTGCGGTTCTGGAAAACCACCGATTTATCAGGAATCCTGATACTAGAAGGTATATTCCCTTGGCTGGGAGAGTCTACCATTGACCCCGATTTCTTCCTGACTTCCGAGTGGATTAAGTCTGCCCTCATTAACCTGAAGCTGTGCAATCACTCTTACAACAAGACAGCGATTCTCTTAGGGTCAAACGCCACCGTGTCATCTGACATTGCCCCCGAAGTTCCAACAGTCATTCAACAACTGCCAGCTACAGAGGAAATAAGCAGTTATTTATCCCAAGTATTACCGGATTACAGTCATGGCGATATTGATGCCACGGCGAACGCCGGCTTAGGCATGTACTTGGCAGACATTGACTATGGAATCAGACAGGCAAGCGCTCCTGGTGAAATTAAACCGGATGAGTTAGTAGAAAAACTGTCCGCTTACAAAATCGAACTGTTCAAGCGGATTTATAATATTCAATTTCTCCAACCTCCAAGCACACCCATTGGTGGTTTAGAACTGATCCAGCAAGCGTTTAAAACTTATAAGCGCCTTCTATCCTCATTAGCTAAAGCTTACAATCTTCGTTTACCCAAGGGGATTTTACTAATCGGCCCACCGGGAACAGGAAAATCTTACTCCGCTAAAGCAAGTTCTGCACAATTAGGGCTACCTCTGATTTCAGTAGAGTGGGGTAGTTTCCGCAGTTACGGTAATTTGGCAGAATATAAACTCAAGAGTTTACTCGCACTGGTAGACCGAATCAATCGTGTAATTTTATACCTTGATGACTTTGATAAGGGATTCGCCGGGGATGATGATTTATCTAAACGCCTCGCTGGTATGCTTTTGACCTGGATGCAAGAACGTACTAGTGAGGTTTTAATTATCGCTTCGGCTAACAATATTCAATGGCTACCACCTGAGCTAACCAGAAGTGGACGCTTCGACGAGATTTTCAAGGTGGATCTCCCAAATTATGGCGAACGGCACTCAATTTTCAAAATCCATCTCGCTAAATTCGATCCTCGTTTCCGTAATGGGGGCGATGGGTACAGCGAAGAAGAATGGAAAAGGTTACTCAAAGCCACGCAGCGATGTGTCGGGGCGGAGATTCAAGCCATTGTTGAACGTGCGGCCATCTCTACTTTCTGTGAAATGTTCTGTGAAATGTTTGGTGATGATGTTGCACAAGCTAGCGAACTGCCATCACTTGAGATTACATTATCGGCATTGCTGGCTGCAAGGCAGAGTATGAATCCTCTGGCCATCCGCGAAGCTGACCGAGTTGAAAGTATGCGTAACATTGCGGCTTTACATGGACTTCCATCTAGCCCGATTGATTCATCTATATATAGTCTCGGCAATGTTGATATTTTTGGATAATTATGCAAATTCTTGAAATTCCTAACGAGAAAGATTTATACGCTGCTGCTTTCAAGTTACTGAACATACTAGGCCCTGTTGCTGGAGTATTAATTATCATTGGCACTGTGGCGCTGGGTTACGTCCAAACTCGTCCCCAGGATTTACCAGTTACGCACCTTCTCACGAAAGGCAATCGCACATTTAAGCTCTCAGTCGCCTCTACACCAGAGCAATTAGAGAAAGGGCTGAAATTTCGAGCATCCTTAAACGGCGACTACGGGATGTTATTCAACCTGGGCAGAGAAATTTACGACGTGCCTTTCTGGATGTACAAGGTAAATTTTCCATTAGACATCTTTTATCTTAAGGACAATGTGGTGACAACTGCGGTTTACAATGCCCAACCGTGTTACAAAACCCCTTGTCCCATCTACAAGGGGAAAGTTGCCTCCCAAGTGCTAGAGCTAGTAAAAGGCACTGCCAATATCAAGGTTGGCGATCGGCTTAACATTCAACCGTTATCAGTTTTGCCTAAGAATAATATTGGTATTTATAGCGGCAATTATTTGAAAACCAAAAATAATCGCTAGTAATTGTATAACGTATTTTTGAAAAATCAAGAAACCATAGTACTGAAAAAAACAGTACCTAAATAGCTTCGTGTGTTGAATCAAATATGGCAATCTATTTATGGGAAGAGTATGGACATATTGGGAATTTGATCATCCTTTGGGTAACACGGTGCGAGTAATCTCTACCCCACTAGGGTTAGAGATATTTGCCGAAGATGTGTTCAACGTCGTTGCAGCAGAATTAAATAATGAAAAGGTAGTACTGATGAATATTCACAGTCAAGAACGTTATGTAGTTATTGAATCAGAGGTAGTAAAAGTAAAAACTTTAAATTTTACAGCCATCAATACCTTAAAGACGATTGTCAAAGCGGACTTGATTAATAAATTTCTGCATTGGGTACGAATTAAAATTCGACCAATATTTCAAAGACAGTACTTGTAAAAAAATTAGTCAATATCAAAAGGAAGAAGAATTATGACTATTAAGATAGCCAACGATAATAACCAAAATACTAGCAACAATCTGGCAGATCAACCCTTTACTAATACACAGTTTAACAATATAGCACCCAACAATGCGATAGAAGAAAACACTAGTAATACAGATCCCGATAGCACAGTGCCCGACAATATACCACCCAACAATGTGACAGAACAAAACATTGTTAATACAGAGTTAGACAGCCTAGCACCCGACAATGTGACAGAACAAAACATTGTTAATACAGAGTTAGACAGCCTAGCACCCGACAATATAGCACTTAACAATGCGATAGAAAAAGACACTAGTAATACAGATCCCGTCAGTCTAGCATCCGACAATATAGCACTCAACAATGTGGTAGAAGAGAACATTATTAATACAGATACCGACAGTCTAGCACCCAATAATGTGACAAAAGAAAACACTGGTAATACACAGTCTAATAATCCAGTCTCCAAAAAGAATAATAAAAATACCAACAATAAAACTAATCCAGAAAAGCTAAGAAAATTAGTAATGGTGACAGGAGATAAAGGAGGTGTTGGTAAGTCAACGTTTGCCAGGGGTTTAGCGCAAACTTACATAGATAATGCAGTAAAATTTGTTGGGTTAGACGCGGATAATTCTAATCCACACTTGATCAGATTTTATGAAAAAGCTGCAAATATTCATCGTTTAGATATATCTAACTCAGATAAATTAGACGAATTTGTAGATAATTTAAAAGAATTAGTCTATCCCAAATCAAAAGAATCTGGGAAATATCGAGATTCACAATCTTTGATACTACTAGAAACGCCATCACAATTTCTGCCAACTTTAAAAATTTTAATAACCGAGATGGGGTTTTTAGATGTAGTAAATAATAAATGTAAGATGCAGGTAACTATAGTAATAGTTATTAGTACAATAATTGATTGTATAACTCAACTACTAGAACTATATAGTTTCTGCGGCGATCGCGTTGATTATGTAATAGTAAAAAACTTGTTTTATGGAGAGACAGAACAGTTTACTTTTTATAATAGTTCCGAAGAAATAAAAGTAATTGAACAGCAAGTAAAAGCAACAGGGCATGATTTCACAAGTATAAATATGCCAAAATTAGCGAAAAAATCCTACGATTATTTAGATGTGAAAAATTTGACATTTAGACAAGGACTTGAACAAGATGAATATCCGTCTGTATTTGGTAGAGTCTTAAGCTGGCTGAACAATTTTAAAGGGCAAATAAAGCCAAAAAAAGATTTATTTGGCATAGAGAAGATTTTATCTGAATAGGAATAAAGATGTCAAAGAGAATGATTATAACTGTAGGAGATGCGCGGGTAGGTAAGTCTACAGTTATCAAGCTATTGCTAGAAATGTTAGCCCAACAAGGAAAACGGATAAAGGTTTATAACCAAGAATCATTCCCTGTATTTCAGGCTTATGAACATATAGCAAGCATTAAGAAGTTTAATTTATCAAATGACGATGCTGATGCAATAACAGATGACTTAAATCATCCTGACTTAGATGTGATGATTGTTGATATGCCCGGACAAGATATTGAAAAAGTAATTCAATATATCGAGAGTGCTAGCTTATTTGAGGTTGTAGTAAAATTTGGTTGGAATTTAACATTTCTTCAACCTATTTCTCACAGGGAAGACTGTATATATTACTTAAATGCAATCATCCAGAACGCGACCACTAACGCTAACTACGTGGTAGTGAAAAATTACCATTTTGCGCCAGAGTTTAGAGAATATGAGGAGAAGATGCGGAAAAAGCTGTTAATCATAGGAGGGACAGAAGTAGAATTAATGGCTCTACATCGGAATCATTATCAAGCAATGGAAAAGGCTGATAAACCATATTCACAAGTTTGCCAGGATTTCTCAATAATTTTATTTTGGAGAAGCTTCATTTTTCAGTGGATTAAAAAATTTCATCATTCAGTGATGAATAACAATTTGGCTATTAAATATCTAGGGCTTGATTGATGACACTACAACCCGGATTTCTCAACACACCTCGAATGGAGGAGTAATCAGGTAAGGATTCAGAAGCCAGAATTCAGAAGTCAGAATAAATGAAACAGCTAGCCAAAACATTTCAATATTTGATAGTTTGGCAAGGTGATACTTCAGGATTAATGCTTCAACTTGAGAAGCTAGTAGGCTATGCTAATTCCATTCTGAATTCTGACTCTTGACTCCTGAATTCTTACGTTATGAGTTATGAGCGAATACTTCAATATCTTATTTCTTGTTTCTTACTCATTACTTCTTACTCATTACTCATTACCCACTACTTATTACTCATCATTAAACGCTTTGGAGCTTGTGAGAAATGCGAGTACAAGACACATTACAAGGCTACTCCCCATCAGAACAAAAACGCATAGTTGAAGGGGCATATCAACTAGGAATTACACCAGATGATCCAGTTTTTAGGATGATGGCGACACTAGGCAGATATGAAGAAACGATCATAGACCTCCAGGCAAGAATGGAGGCAATGATAGAAGCATGGGCGGCACTGATAGACCAAAAACTGGATAAGACAAGCAAACAAGCCGAGTCAATGCATTATACAGTTGTGTCAAATGCTGTACGTGATGAGATCAAAAAAATCAAGCCCACCGACACAGGCATGAAAGTGCAGGCAGGCTGGGGATTGGGGACAGTATCTCTTGTGTGTGGATTAGTCGCGGCTGGCAGTACCTTGCTGGGTTCGCTGACCACATGGAATCTGGTGCAAAATATAGGAACAAATCAGTCAGTAGTAGTCTCACGTAACGAAATAAAGATTCTCCAGTGGGCAAAATCCCAAGAGGGTAAACAAATGTATCAAATAATCTTGAAGAATCAAGCAGCGATTGAAGCTTGTCAAACACAGCAGAGTAAAACCCAGGGCTATTGTTTAATTCAAGTAGGTAAGTAGCTAACCTACCTGAAGATAATCTTGTTCGATGTACCCAAGTTTACTAGCTTCAATCAAAGCATTGACGCGATCGCTGACATCCAACTTAGCAAAAATCTTGTTAATATGCCCTTTTACAGTACTTTCAGTAATGAATAACTGCTCGGCAATCAGCTTATTAGAAAAACCAGCTGCCATCAAAGAAACAATTTGGATTTCAGTATTAGTGAGATTATCTTGATAAGTCTTACCCTTGATTTTCTGTTGGTAACAAAAATTCCGTCGGCTAATATCAGGGTCAAAAAAAGACTTGCTATCGTAGAATGTGGTTTTAATGGCTTCTAAAATCAGAGGAACATTATTCTTTTTGAGAATGTAAGAATCAGCGCCGACATTTAAAGCTGATTGAACAGTGCCTTGAGAAGAATGAGAAGAAAGAACAACAATTTTAGTCTTGCTATTGAGTTTGACCTCTTTAATCACTTCTAGCCCAGATATGTCCGGTAAACCAATATCCACCAAAATGACATCGGGATTTAATTCCTTAACTAAATTAATCCCTTCAATACCAGTACGCGCAACGCCGACCATTTCCATATCTGGTTGTTGATTGATAGCAGTAGTGATCCCCAACCTAATGAGTTCTTCATCCTCAATGAGCGTTAATCGAATCATAGATCACTTCGATTATAAGATGACTCAATATTTATAACATAGTTATTGGTGTTAAGCCTTTTACTTTTTGTATCTGTCATATAAAATATAAGTAATCAAAAATCTTTCCAGATAAATGAAAGAAACTTTAGTACTAAAGTTTGATTGGATAATTTTTTTTATAACTAAAACAAAAGTATTCTCAAATCTTGTAGACATAATTAGCACTTATTCATAAAAGTAGCCAAAATACCATCTGTCGTTGGAAACATAGTTATGCAACAGGAAGTTTTAAGCATATTAGGTTTGTTACACGATGTTTCAAACAACTATCAAGGAGCATCGTTAGTTTTGAATCAAATAATTGATGGTGCTTATGGACAGTCTTTAGAAGAGATCAAACCGTTGCTGATAGCTTTACAACAAACGAATGAGCGAGGGGTGAGTTTGATTCAATCTGAAAGAACTGCTTTTTTTGAACTAAATCCAGCGACAATGGAGCAGTTTGATATGTTAAGTTTTTTACAAACAACTTATTCTCGATTCAAACCAATAGCGCAGTATCATTCCTTGAATCTCCACTATGAAACACAACTAACATACAAGCATGGAACGCAAGTACGGGGTGATAGCATAAGTATTGACCGAATGCTGTGTAATCTGGTGACAAATGCTATTAAGTACACTCTTACCGGAGATATCTTTTTAAGGCTGCTCAATCAAGAAGATGATTTAATTATTGAGATTGAAGATACCGGCTGTGGGATTGCCGCCGAACAAATTTCCAATATATTTATCCCATTATGGCGAGCGCCAAATAGCAATTTATTACATCAATCAGGCATGGGACTAGGACTGTACATCGCCTTATGTGTGGCTCATACTCATGGTTTGAGGATAAGCGTAAACTCGGTAGTTAGACAAGGAACCAAATTCACCATAATATTTCCTTACAAAGATAACGGGGTTTATGGGGTTGATGGTAGGATGTTGCCCAAATCACAAAGGTTACAAGATGCGTTACCTATATGATGTGAAACTTTGGGACAGGATTGAAACAGGAGTGGAATTTCTAATTTTTGTGGCTTTGATGATAGCGGCAATCATCAAACTGGGGCACAACGATTTTCTACAAGCATTGTTTTACATAGTATTAGCTGTCATCATCTCGCCCTGGTCACAATTCGAGCGGGTGACTAAGCGATATGTTTTAGTAAGTGCGTACATTCTTGGGTTGTTTGTCGGATATTTTACTTAGTCTAACTCTGGGCCGTCAGGAGAACGCTCGTTTTGCTGTTGCTGTGGCGGTGGCTGTTGTTGTTGCACTCTTATATCAAAGTTGATCAGCTTTTGTGTTTCTTGTGGTGAAAGGTGATTGTGTATGACCTTGTATTCTTCCTCTTCTTCTACTTTATAAGCACTAAAAGCCGATTGATTATCACTTTTGCGCCAAACAGTCAGACGCTGCATACCTTCTCTCATCAACAAATTTAATTGATAAGCCATACCTTCATAGACCCGACCGCCAATAGTATCTTGTCCCTTTGTAACGATAATATTCATTAGTGCAGGAATAAGAGACTTTTTAACAACCTCATCATTTTCACTCTCAACCGATTTTGACTGTTGGCTGTCAACAAAAGGCAGTTTGCGCCCTTTAGTTTCTAATATCTGCTGCAAGAATGTCTTTTTCTTTTCATTGATCAAATCTTCAACTCTTGTTGAATTATCTATATCAGGTGTTTCCTCGGATTTATTTAAACCAAATTTTTGAGCGTACTCTTGGTAGTATTTTTCCTTAAGGGATTGCCTGTAATCTTCAGTAGTTTGAGCATTTCGGGACAGGTCTAGAGTATTTCTCACCTCACCAATAAGATTTTCGCGCTGTGTGGGGTCTAGTGCGGGGGTTATTGACGGTGAGGGTGAGTATTTCTCCATCATCAGTGCCAGTCTGTACGCCATTTGGTTGTCAGAAAAGCCACTGTTGCAGTTGATGATAGTGATGGTTTCGGCTACTGAGCTAGATTGCATAGGTATCACAATTCTAATTCCTGTGAATTAGTAGTAGGTTGTGGTGGAGTGTGAGATTTTTGAGAATGTACTTCAACCTTGGGCGTATAGGTATTGTTAATAACCTGGCTACGAGTATTGAGCAAATCCTGAATCACATCACTCAAAGGAGGAAGTGAGATATTCGTTTGCCCAATGTTCTGCTGCTCGAATTGACTTTGAAGAAGAATTTTTTGGTAAAGTTCACGTTGCTCCCCAATAGTCAGCTTGCCAGTTAAGACAAGTTTTTCCCGTAAAGGGTTGTTGCATTGATTGGCAACACTAGACCAAGTTTTATTCGTTTCTAAATCGTGCCAATGAGAGGCGATCTCAGGGTGAAGAGGCACGGGTGTATCACGTTTCGGGTCAGAATCAAACTGTGGTTGTGCTTCTTTTTGAACGTGCGATCGCAAATCATTAACAATGTGAGCTAATGGTGGAAGCACAATATCAGTACGCCCATTGTGATTAATTTCACTCCAGGCAAGATTTTGAATCTGCTGGTAAAGTTCACGCTGTTCACCAACAGTTAATTTTCCAGTTTCCTGAATTTTAGATTGAAATTCTAAATGTCCTTGCGCTACAGTCTCATGACTTGAACCATCTTTTTCTAACTGCTCCCAATATTGTTTCAAAACTGGATGTAGTGGTAGCACAGCGTTGTCTTGTTTTGGAGAATTAGAGCTTGCTTCTTGTGGGTGTGATTGTGTCTTGCGATCTGGTACGTTGGGCTTAGATTGGTATGACTGCTCCTCGTCTAAATTACGGGTAATTTCGGGATGAACGGGCAAGTCGATGTCACGGGTGTCTGTCGGGTTGCCAAATAAATCTTTGTAATTAATATGCAGCTTTTGAGCCAATAGTCTTAACTTCTCCAAATCAGCTTCAGTGATAGCCATCGCTTGGACTTGATGAGTCATACCAGTGTCAGTTTTCTCAAACTGAAAGCGAACAGCTTCCCGATTTGTACCATTGTGTTCAGTTTTGAGTAATTGCAGAGTAGATGTATTGTCACTGGTTTGCCGAAAAATAATCCGGTAATTGCCCAAGGTCAAATCGTCTTTCTCGAAGCTATTAATACTCTGTGTAAGTATTTTTAATACCTCGTTTTCTTTGAAACTTTCTAAAATATTGTGTGTGCCTTTAGGAGAGACTGAACCAACGACAGAAGCTATTTTGCGAGGGTCTTCATCAACAGAGGGCAATTCTTTACCAGCTTTGAGGTAGTCAGCCACTAACAAAAACTCCTGCCTTTCAATAGGCAGAATGTTAATTTGTTTTTCTCTCCAAATTTTTTGTTCAGACTCTATTTCTGTGTAAGAAAGTTTAATCTTGCCTACGTGTCCCCATTTATCAGCTTGAAAAGTCATTAACTCTACATCATCATGACGACGATAGATACTGTATTTATCAGCGCCATGATTCTTAATTACAAAAGCATCAGCATGGTAGATTTTTCCACTGGTCTGCTGTTTATCTTTAGCTTCAACACCATATTTTTTTAACAAAGTATAAGCAGCAAAAGCTATTTGTTTATTCTCACTAGCTTCTAGGCGCTTTCTAAAAAAATTAGGCTCATAAAGTGTTACATTTTCTTTTTTAGCCCAAGAAGAACTAGTTACAGCAGTTTCAGTTGGCTGGGCTGGCTCAGGGGCAACATCTAAATGAATAATGTCTGAATCAATAACTTTTATATCTATAATTTGTGAACCAAGGTCAATAGGTGATTTAGCACGACTTTTTTTTAATACACCAATGTTTGGTTCTAATTCGGGAGCATCTGTCACAGTAAAATATCCTTTTTGTTGATCAATTGTTTTGACTGTGCCATCTTTGAGCTTGATAGTAAAACGTAAATTATCAAGTTGATTTTGATGCCATGATTCTAGAGCTATAGCCCCGGCAGATAGCTTTTCAAAACTTTCTCCTCCCTGTGCGACTATAAAATCATCTACACCCTTATCGGGCCCTGGCAGCGTTACTACTTTAACGACAGCACCAAATTCTTGTAATAAGCTTCCTGTTTTCCAAATATCTCTTTGGATATTGAGCTTAGTTTCAGGCTTCGTTTCATAATCAAAGCAGATTTTGAAAACTCTACTCTTAGTTGCGAAAACAGCTAACTCATCAGCCAGATAGGAATCACCAATTTTCTTGCCCCACTCGTTTTTCGGTGAGCGATAGCCGGAGGAAATTCCCGGTAGTCCGATGGCTGCGTGACCTTGGCTTAACAGACTAGCCGCCTTCTTCGCCCCCTCTGTAATGACGAGTGGGATATTGTGTTTATACACACAATACCAAAAACCACTCAAGCGATCGCTATCGCTGGGGTTTACTCCAGCTTTTGAGTAAATATTTTGGGCAATCACGCCTGGGACATCTAGCAAGAAAATACTCAAATCAACTGATGGTGGATGCTCATATTTAATGAACTTGCCTTCAACCGCAACAGTGAACCCATCTTTTTTCACGGTTTTGGGTCTGGGGCGGTTTGGCTTATAACATCCCCATTCTTTAATTTGAGGTTGCTCACCAGGGGTAAGATTAGCAAATGTGCGCGGGTCTACTCCTGAATTACACCACCACCCACCTGCATCTAGATGGGAATAGAGTTCTAAAAGCCTAATAGAGAGGCTACCTGTATTTGTACGTGAGAGTTTGTCGCTGATCATCAGCCGTTCCCAAGCTTCATGTTCGCCACCGACATAGCTAAAATGAAGACTAGAGAAGTTGAGATGTGCAATATCTGGTGCGATCGCGCTGCCTACTACGAGTTCGTGCCAATGTTGCGGATCAATATGTTCTGGGTGAGGCGGGATATGTTGAGTATTTTGTAGCTCAAGTTTTTTACTACTTATGCCATTGTTGGCGCTTTCACCTGTTAAAAACACATTTCTCTGGATGGAAGCATTTAAACCTAGATTTTCTTGGTCTTGAATAGGTAGATATTCCTGGGGATTTTGAGAATCGAATGGTATAGTTAAAAACTCAACAGATGTGGCAGAAGGCGGAAGAATTAAGGGGGAATTGGGGTTAGGTAAAACTGGAGGTAAATCAGGCTCAGGAGGAAAATTCGACGGTGTTATATCATTCCTGCCGGGAAGAAGTTTAGACAATAAATATGCCATTATCTCTTCTACTTGTTCTATTGACTCATCTGTTACACCTTCAAAGTTATTTTTAGACCATTTCCAGCCACCATCTTCATCAGGAGTAAGAAAATAAGTTTCTTCTCCTATTTCGATTCGACATTTTAGATCAATAGCTGATTCGATTGATTTGTAAATAAACTCTCCTAAAGGATAAATAAAAGCTCTAATAAAATGCTGACTAGCTCTAGCGTAAGCGGAAGTGAGTTGCAAATGTCGTTCATCAAACATATTTTTTATTAGTTATTTATACACTGTGCCTAAGAATTCAGGAGTCAGCATTCAGGAGTCAGAACAGTAGAAGAACCAGAAACTCATTTGACTCAAAAATGTACTCGGAATATCAAACCTTTTATAAATTCTGTTAGCGTAGCGGGGTGCAGCCCATTCTGACTCCTGAATTCTGACTTCTTACCACTGTGCCTTGTGCTGTACTCTTGTGCTGTACTCTTGTTTAAGAACAACAGTTGCAGCGGATTTGCAAATATTTATTATTAACAGGGTTTTCTAATATCCGAGAACAAGATTGACGTAAAACCTCATATTGTTGCCACTTAGCCCCCAAGTATTTGATATCAATGAGCTTACCTTGGGGTGTAACCCGATTAAAAACAATATGAATGTAAACGTTACTTGGATTAATATCAAAAAAACAAATGTATTGCAAATCATGCCAGCCAATACCGTGAATATATTGATTAACAATTTGAATACATAATTGTTGATTTAGGTGAATATAAATATTTTTCAAACTGATGACAATATAGATTCCCAAACTCTTAAGTCTTGG
The DNA here is from genome assembly GCF_013393905.1 of Nostoc sp. C052. Classification (GTDB taxonomy): domain Bacteria; phylum Cyanobacteriota; class Cyanobacteriia; order Cyanobacteriales; family Nostocaceae; genus Nostoc. Next base: position 22,622 of record NZ_CP040273.1, on the reverse strand, counting down.
TCTAGTTCCAGACAAGCTATTAAAATTGTCAATGATTTGAGTTAGAGTCAGATTAATATCAATGAAACTACCATTAGCGAGAACATACTGTTGAGATAAAGTTTTAATTAATTCAAAATTATCAATCTTCAATTCTTCAATAGTCATTTTCATAATATTAAAACCCGATATCAGAAGGAACTTGGTCTTGATTAACCATACTGCCAACGTTTTTTGATGTCAGACCGGGATTATTAGAAACAGCTTGAGGATTTTGGGGAATGGGAAAGCGTAACTCAACTTGCTTAACTCGTAAAGCTAAATCTTGCCCAGAGGGAAATTTCTGCGTACTTCTTCTAGCTAGTAAACTAACAATTCTCGCCCATTTTAGTTGATTGTATTTCTCAATATTTTTGAGAGGCTGAGAAATTTTAATAGTTTTCAACAGTGGAACTGAACCTTCCTTTTTATTAGCATAAGTAGGGTTAATGAAAACGCATTTACCAGCAATTAACTTCAGAAATTGAGCCGGTTCAAAAAGCTTTCTCGTTTTCTCTTGGTCGCTGATGCTCGTGCTATTATTTTTACTACCAGTAGAACGGCTTTTTTGCTTGTACTTAATCTCTTCATCACCCAAGAAGTTGGAGAATAATTGCGCCGACTCGTTCTCACCAGGATTGAATATAAACTTAGTGCTGCAAGCACCAAGGATAGCCTTAGCGATATCTTTACCGTAGTTCTTCTCAAGCTGCCCCATATTTTGGAAGCCGATAATACCACAGAAGCCCTCAGAACGAGATTCGTTGAGCCATCTGTATAGGTCAGGTAAGTAAATCGAGGGTAATTCATCCAGTGCAACGATCAGTGGATCAAGTCGCTTTTTGGCAATGTTACGGGCGATGGTCATGTGTAAAATGCTGGTCATGAGAGGCCCTACTGCATCTCGGCGCTCTCTATCTAACCCAAAGATAATCATCTGCTTACCTTTAATTTCCAAAGGTAAAGTTGTCTTACCAATGAAACAGCCCAAGGTGTTTTTCGCCATAAAGCGAGTGAACATGATGCTGGCAGTTGCAACAATCCCGGCAACAGTTTTTTCAGATGCAGCAGAACTGAACAGTTGCCCAAAAGCAATTTTTACCCAAGGATTGAGAGAAGCAGCCATCAGGCGTTTGACCATTTGTTCGCTAGAGAGGATCGCCGCGCAAGTCATAACATCCGCGAATTGACCGAACTCTTTAGCTAACATCAGAATTGCCTGAGTCAACTGATCACCAGACGGGCCGAAGAAACCATCTTCAGTTGAATTGCCCAAAAGTCGGAAATTCTTATTGATAACAGTGGAAATTTGTCGGGACGATTCGGCATCACTACTATCCCGGAGAAAATCTAAAGGATTGCAGACTTCAGATTCAGGGAATCCCGGTGCAAAAATGTGAACATCATAGCCCTTGTATTTGGCGTAGGCAGCAACTTTCGCTTGAGAAGGATACTTAAAGTCGTAGACTATACATGGAAATTCCTGATCAATTGCCGAGTAAATCATCGGGTTAATGGCGCTGAATGTTTTACCACTACCGGGAGCGCCGATAACTGCTGTACCTCTTTGCACATCAGGGATATAGAAAGTAGTACCATCACCTTTTCCCTGATGCTTACCAATGTAAAGTGCCGCACTATCACATTGTGGATTGACGATTTGCAAGATGGCTTTTTTCTGAGCAGTTGCAGTTTCTTTAGCTCCACCCCAATAAGAGGTAGCAATTTTCTTCTTGTTACCATCGCCAAAAAATACCCTCATCAAAATATAAGCACCAAGTAAAGACAAAACTGTTAGCCCATTAGGGGTAAATAAATGATGAGTGTATTTGCCAATTGCGTCATTATGATTTTGTAATTGCTCAAATCGAAATCCTTGAGGATTAGCGCTATTTACTTTGAAAGATTTGCTCATATTTAAGGTAGAGAATTAGGTTGACCAAGAACGATGGGGTCTTTCTCTTGGTACTCAATAAAAGGTACAGGACCTATGAAGTATGGACTGCAAGTGCGACCAATGAAAGGGATGGTTTTACAAATACGGAAGAACATAGTAGTCTCCACCTTTCCACTGCCTTCATAAATATTCCAAACAACTTGCTTAAAGCTGGAGCCAAAGGGGTTTCGACCAGTAGGCTCTTTACCATCATTAAGAGCTTTTAAAATGCCAAATCCACCATTAACCTTTTGGAATTTCCCGGATATCCACTGTGTTCCAGTAGTCTTACCAATGCCTGACATTTCCGTATGAGCGCAATTATTTTGTAGACAGGGAACATTAAAGCCATCTTGGTAGCTACCAGATATGGAGCGGGTACGGTTAGCTTCAATATCTCCCAATGGCAGATCAACTTTGGCAACAAATGAAAGGTCAAGTGTTCGCAGTCCTGGTAGGTTATCCCAGGTGAGAGTGGACAATCCAGGTACTCCATTAATTTGGGAGTCTTGCCAATTCTCAAATCTATTAATAGATGTGTTTTGAATGTCGAAAATAGATGTTAGTGAGTAATTTTTTAAATTTATTACTCTTCCTAATGGAACGTCACGTAAACGAGAATCTCGGCTGGCGTTACCTATTGTGCCCCCAGTAATTCCAAATCTTCTCAAGAAATCGCTCACAGGTTTAACACTTGTAACATTTCTATTACCTAAGCCAGGAATCGCTTCGGTTAAAGATGGTAAAGTTTGCCATTGAGTTAATTGAAAATCATCTAATGTTAACCTACTTAAATTGATTCCTTGTACTGAAGCTATGGTTGAGAGATTTAAATTTTCTATTGCTAATTGAGGTGTTTCAAAATCTCCCAGTTCCATAAACTCGCTAATGCTTTGTCCTGCCGTCCAGGTTCTAGTTTCTGTACCTCTTGTGCCTGGGTAAGTAACACTGCTACTTACAGAAATAATCATGTCACTGAATTTGAAACGCGACCAATCAGGAGTAAACCCATTAGGAGAATTGATAACGGGTACTTGTGCTGAAGCCTTGGGCAGCAAAAAGCCTACAACTTGATTCAATAGCCCATATCTTATGAAACTATGAATCAATAAGCTACCTACTAAACTAAAAAAGATTAAGTAACGGAAGGTATTATCATTGAGGCGAAAAGATGATTTCATAAGCCATTACCTTGTGTTCAATTATCAGAAGTCTTGTTCAAAGCAATTAATTTATTAACTAACTCTTGAGAGATAGAAGCCTTATTAGCAGCAGTAGAAATGTCATCACCTGCTTGTAAATAACCGATTAACTTTTGCAAGCGCTGGTGTAGTTCATCTTGCTGATTCATCCATCCACTTTTAATAGCTACAACAATCCCGCCTCGAATTTGGTTAATTGTTTGCTGTGTTTTAACTAATGATTGCAATTGAGGCTTCGGGACTGTTTGTTCTCGTGCCACATCAGCCTTGATCGCCACCTGACTATATTTAGGAGTGCCATTACTTGTTGCTAGCCGAAAACTGTAAGCTTTACGCTCCCCAGAGGATGACTGCGTAATTACTGTTAACAAAGTGGTAGATGTTTGCGGTATTCCGGGAATGTTTACTCTCTTGATCCGCCGCAGATGAATCAGCCCTGCACCGGGGCTAGAGCAATTCTGATCCAGTCCCTCTAAGCAACCGTCTGTGTCAAGCAGAATTTGCGACGGATCATCTAACCAAACTTTTTTAATTGTCTCTCCAATTTCATAGAAAGAAATTGCTACACCGTGACCATTCCAAACGTTGATAGTTTGTAGTTTGGCCTGCGTCCCACTAGCCATTGATTGAAAGATGGTACGGACAACGGGGGCGGCAATTGTGGATATTGGAGTCAGAACGATCGCCAACGCTAGAGTGCCGCTTGTAACTGTGTTAATTACGCTTTTCATGGCAACTCTAAAGAGCGATTTACATTAAAGGTAACTTTGGTTCCCTGTGGAATAAACCAAGTATTAGGACGAGAAGTAATTTCTTTAGTAGCAAGTTGATTGCGTTGACTAAGATTTTGACTAACTTGACCAAAAAAACCTGACATTAACGCACCTGTGAGATTGCGCTGATTGCCACTACTACGTTTGCGAATCCTGCCTGTGAATTCATCAGAAATTTCTTCTTCACTATCCGGTTGGTTCATAATCTCCCCAACCTTCCCTAATGCAGACACAGCGCCACCAAACAAGTCACTACGCGCAATCTCACCACCCCTGTCCTGAAATCTTCGAGCTATTAGGGGTCTACCACCAACTCCTGTCACGGAAATCGCACCCGCAGAAATCGGATATTCTGTATTATCTAATATGATCGCTCTGACATAAGCGACAGCGTAACTGCCGCCATCAACTGAAGCTAACTCGACTGCTAGCATTGTTCCCGAAGGAATTGCCACTTGCCCATAGTTATCGCGTAAATCCTCTTGCAGTCTAGCGACAGACCTAGTGTTATTAGAGGTTGGTGTTTGTGTCTGTGTCTGCCCTGAATTATTAACTGTGGCTTGAATTAAAGATGTAACAAGGACACCACTAGCAAAAGTGCCAACGGTAAGGTAGCGAGTTTGTTTGCCTTGGAGAATTTGGCTTTCTTGAGGTAAATAATTGTTAGCTAAAGTAATCTTGTTAACTTTAGAAGTTGCTTGCCACCTGGGGCGGATCTTTTCAATCGACTCGCTTGAGTTTTGCGGCGTGGTTTGGTCAAAATTATTTGTATCTGTTTGTTCATTCGGTTGATTTTGAACTGCTTGAGTTTGAGAAAGATCCGGATCTAATAAAGATTGTTTGCTGGTGCTAGTTTCGGCGTATGCGATTTTGCCGTAAGAACCGATGCCACGGAGTTTGTTCAATTGCTCAAGGGGATCTAGGGGCGTTACTGTCCGTGCAGATATAGAGGTTCTTGGAGAAAAACTCGTGCGTGTTGGTGGCGGAGTGTAGGTTCTAATCGCTTGTGGAGTAGTCTGAGTTACGCGACGTGGTTGTGTATTTTGAACAGAACGTGGCGCTGGTTGTGAAGATGGTGGGTTAGATGGCACGACCTTTTGGTTTACTGAAACTGGTACTGGTGCTGGTTGGTCAAATTTATTTTTGTTAATGCGACCTAACTCATCTTCTTGATCCGACAGAGCGAGTTTTGCACGCGCATCACCGTCTCCATCATCACTTTCTTGGGCTTGTTCAGTGGTGGGTATTTCCTGCGTTTTCAGACCAATCTTTGGTGCTGGTGCGGGATTGAAAACGCCATTGAGCATCAAAAATATCGCTAAAAATCCAACTCCAAAAGGGACAGCAATTATTGCTAGTCTTGACCAAGGAGAAGTGACAATTGTGTGCTTAGTCGCTACTAATAAACTTTCTGGTTCTGGTGCTTTATTACCATTAGTTTTATTAGCATCATTTATTTCAAGCAAATCCTCTATAGTTGATACAGACCTTTTACCGTTGTTTTCGCTCATTTCCTTCTCCCGAAGTTTAAATCTACAATTTCTGTAATTTCTAATCCGGCGCGACGGGCTGCATAAATCTTCTTAGCTAACTCAGTGGTATTAGCTGGGATATATTCTGGATTAGAAATTGAAGAAACTGTAACGGTTTTATTGAAAGCAATTCCTTTACCTGAGTTATACTCACGGTCAAAAGTTACCAGTGTACCAATAAAATCTATTTCCCATTTCCCTGATTTAATTTGACGTGGTTGGGATATGAATCTGGGAATTAAAGATACTTGAGTATCACCATTGAATATACCTGTCGGAGTGATTGATGCTAATTTCTTGAGAAAGGCGGGGCGAAATCCTTCATTTTCACTTAAAGCAAATGCAGCATCATAGGCTCTAGTCGCAACCCGACTATTAGATTTATTATTAAGTTTACCTACTTCTACCCCAGTATCTTGCTTAGTGATAGGTTCTCCTTTCTCATTAAATGCTTTTACTAATCCATCCCAATTAAACGTAGTAATAAATGTATCAGATACAAATTTTTTAATTACTTCATCAGACCGTTCTTTTGGGTCTACTGCTCTAGCGGCGATTGTCTCTCCTGATGAGAGTTGTACTAATGCCAACTGTTTTTTATTTAAAACACTAATCGCTCCATAATTGAGAAATTGTAATAATAGAGAAAGTGCAGCCATTGAAAACCCAGCTAGAGAAATTATTCCAACTCTTGTTGTTACATATTTGTTGTAACTAAGTAACTGCAATGGCTCTTTTGGTCGAGGTTGATTTTTTTGATTCAACATAGGTTTTATTCTAACAATTCAGTCCTTCTGAATCCAGGAGTCAGAATGTTGGAGAAGAAGAGTGAATTCTTTTCAATCAATAGAAGAGTTATACGCTCATTGCTTTTAAATTCTGGCTTCTGAATCCAGAAGGACTGAATTATTACGGTTTTATTTAGCTAATTTCCCGATTAGACTACCACCTTTAGTAGCAACACCTTTAGCAACCTCAATGGCAATACCACTGTAAGTTTCAGTAGCTTTATTAATTTGAATTAAAACAGAAACGCCACCACCAGCCGCTAAACCTGTAGCTAAGAATGGCGCAATTATACCAATTGTAAATAGGAAGAACATTGGCTGATAAGATTTAGATTCAGCGACTAATTGCCCGGCGAAACCAACTATGATATTGAAGCAGAGCTTGCCAAAACCTACACTGAAATATCCTACTAACCAACTGTAAATTGATTTAGCTCCGTAAGGTAGCAGAGAACCACCAACAGCTACAGGCCCCAACAGTGCTGTTACAAGCATAGTCAGTTCAATTCCCCATTGATAAGCCCCATTCATCCCGACTAAAATTATCGTAACTATATCAGTAACAGCAGACCCAACAAAAGCATTAATGGGAGACAACATTAAATCGATTCCATTTGCTTTTCCATCTTTCACATCATTAAAAGCATCGATAGCGCCATCAACCGCATCTATAAACCAAGAAAAAGCTCCATTATTTTTGTTAAACTTATCTGGATATTTTTTGGTTAAATCTTCTTTAGCTTGAGCCAAACAGTTAATTTGTTCTTGTTGACTTAAAGATGAATTCCTACATTTATTTACAGCAATACCAATAGCGCTACGTGCTGCTTCAGTTCCCAATGCACTTTCAAATGCTTGCTTGAGGTCAATTCCTGCCGCCGCTTCGCTAAGAACTATATTATTTACATTATTAATATAGTTTCTAATCCACAAAGTTGACTTTCCTAGTACATCCCCCTTATTACTGAGCAAAAGAACTACTATTAACGGCCAAATAAAGTCTGTATAAGCTCTTTGTTCTTCCCCTGCCATCATTTTTTTTGTCCATTCAACGACGAAGAAAGTTAGTGTTGCTACAGCAAATAAAGCTCCGACTGTACAAATTGCTGAATAAACACCACCTGTAATAGTTTCGTTCCAAAGCTCATCAAATCCTTGAGCTATTGAAGCTGCATTTTCTTTTGCTAAATCAGCTAAATCACCACCATCTAGTTTGGCTAGTAAAAACATGATTTGAATCCTTGCTCAATACAGTAATTTTGTCAGACATTTGAACGCTAGTTGATTGTTTGTGTAGGAAGGAAAAGCTCTTGTAACTTTACCAATCTGGGGAGGGGGAAAGGGAAAAGGGGAAAGGAAAAAAGGGGAAGAAGTTATTTGAAACGTGCATAAACTTTTTTCTTTCCTTTCCTACTATACGGGTTCAGAGCTTCCTCCCTCCAGGAGGTCTTTTGAAGGAGGAGGTCACATGAAGCAGGAGGTCACAATCCTCCTCTAAATTCTTTCCCCTTTCCCTTTCCCCTTTAACCTTTTCCCCTCTTCGTGAATATTTGTTCGCCCCAATTTATCAACTTCTACTGTGTTTCTATACCCTTTTAATCAGTCAGCAGAAGTAGGATCTAGCCGTGCATTAAGTACCACTTCATGCACTAAAGACAATCTGCCATCTTCTTCGGAGTTCTCCTTTTGCCTTTGGGAATCAAGATGCTCCGCTACTTGCGTTAGCATCAAGTTAGAGTAAGCATTGTCCTGTCGGGCTAATAAAGAATCAGTACGCTGCTGTGCCAACATTGACACAATTAAGCCGTTCTGAGACGCGATCGCTTTGAGAACATTCTGAGAAGCGTCCATATTCTGCGCCTCATCAGCAATACCTTTTGCAAGTTTAGCGATTTGTGCAGTAGTATCAATTTTTTCTTGAGTTTGCTGCTGTCCTTTTTTTCCAATCACGCTGGCAATCGAGCCAAGCGTCAATTCACGCTCTAGCTTCTGTGCTTTTTCTTGGGCGACAGGATAAGAATAATCATCTTTAAGTGAATCCTTCAATTGTTCAGCCGAAGCAATTGGGTCAGGCGCACCCAATTGTCCAATAGAACTATCAATTGCCGCATTAGCATTTTCTTTGATGTCACCCCAAGCACTGTTAATCTCATCCGATGCCCATGCTTGAATTTCCGAAACTTCTCCTTGAAGATCCGATACGATAGAACTAAAAAAATCGTTGATGCTGATGCCATAGCTAGGTGCTGCTATCAATAAACTGCCAACTGTAGCAGAAAGTATTACCCCAATTGTCCGCAAATTCATTTAAGCTACCTGTCTTGTATGTGATTTTGAAAGTAAATTCTTCGCTAATTCTGATAACTCTTCCCCCCGAATCATTCTGATATAATCCTCACTAAATTTGACTAATCCAAGCAGAGGATTATCTTGATAGTATTTGAGAAATAAAGTGCGTAATTCTTGCTCGTTTGGATTATTAGCAACTGAGGCTAATAAACAGTAGGCAGGATAATAGCGACAGAAAGTTAGCTTGCCGTTATCATCAAGCAACCACTGAGAGTAAATCCCCGACTTTTTTGGATAAAAAGCTTCTGTACTATTGACCCTGATGATTTCAATAGGATATTTAAAGCGAACAATAAACGGGTCAACAGCTGATGATTGAATCCTGCCTACTAAACGTGTAGTGATATTGGCAAATATCTTCTGTGCAGATGCGCTCTGATATATAGTCTCTGGTTCTTGGGCAGAAATAATAACGCGGATACCAGACTTCGCACCATTGGCACACAATCGCCCAATTAACGAAGCTATCGCATCGAATTGAAACAAGATTGGTGCTTCATCAAGGAAGAAGATCGAAGCTTTTGATGATAATGCACGACGTAATGCCGCAGAATATGCACTAAGAGCGAGTATGGCAGCATCAGCTTCACTCGATAAATTACGTAAAGCGAATACTAACAATTTGGCATTAGTTCTAAAACTGGATGGGCATGAGATTGATTGTCCTACCCTGGTACTCAACCAATAATTTATTCTCAGCCTGATTTGCTCTAAGGCTTCGGAAATCTCTTGACTCTTACTAGCAATAGAATCTAATTGTATGAAAGCTGGAGAACAAAAATTATAAAAATCTTTGAGTGTCGGAGTCTCGTTCCAATATTGAGTCCCAAATCCATTTTGTATTGCTGACTTGTAGCGTGATTTAATTTCATCATCATTAAAAAATGTTTTTAAAGCTAAAGCAATGATTGACTCAATATTGGTGGTAATCGTTGGACTGACACCAATCATGCTCGTCCCCATCACCATTGTCATCAGCACTGATTTCAAAAACTCCTTAAAATCGTTCAATCGCTCATTTCTCAGTTCTGCATCCAGAGAGCGCAAATCAGGAAGTTCAAAAAGATTGTTTGATTCTTTGGAGATGTCAAAGTATGCCCCATCTTCACCCAGCAGATTTGTGTAGTCGGTGAATGTAGAAGTACCATCTGGTTTGGGATAGTCTAGTGCCACTACCGGAATATCTTGTGCAAGTGCCGGGGTAAGAATACCTGCCACCAGCACTGATTTACCTGAACGAGTTGCGCCGAAGACTGCCAAATTCTTGTGGTTTTGGTACAAGTCTAAATGTACTGGTGTGCCCCCTTCTTCTGCGATTAACTCAAACCCACTGCGATCGCCTGTAGCAGTCCTGATCAATGGCATCAGCCCTGGTGCTTCCGAACTAAAATATGGCAGTCGGCGGTTAAAAGGCTTGGTTAACAACGGCTCCCAAACAAATGGGCAACACTGCAACCATGTCTTCCAGGCGTATTCAATCTCCCGGTCAACTACCGCCGGACGCAAGAAATAGCTGGCAAGATATCGGCAAGCTTCGTCTAATTCCCGTGGGGTTGGGCGGTGGACGAGAAAAGCAACTGCGGTATGCACTACTACACTACCTTTATATATTGTCTTCTGCGCCTCTACCGCTTCTTCAATATTCATGCCTGATTTGACATCAATATTTCCTTTCTCTGTAGATAAAGAAGTGCTGGTAATTGATTGCTTGGTAATGCGTTGAAGATTTGTTTTAGAGATAGTTTGATTTGCCTTTGTTACCTGACAAATAACCTCGGTATCATAAATACTATCTCTAGAAATTAACTCCCACAGATATCGCAATTGAGCTTGCTCGTCATACCACCCCCCTGGCTTTTGGCTGAAGTTGAGCGCCCCAATATATTTATTTTGTAGTTTTACCCATTTTCTATCGAAAAATGGTACAGACTCCTCATTCTCTAACATCTGGTGGCGGATGTGAAAATCGCTCGTCTGAGTTTCTACTATTCCATCTATTGGGTCAATTTTTAATGGATTAGGGATTGCCGGAGGAGTAGAGCAATTAAGCTGTTGCCAAATTGTTGACCAAATTTCTTCAGCATTTAAAACCCTAATCCCCAACTTCATCTTGTTGCCCAGGATAGCTGACCACTGTAAAAATCCATCGTTAAATGAATTTTGCAGAATATTTTCAATTCTAGTATTGTTATGGGCGTGAATTTCACCTGTAAAGCGAAACCAGCCCTTTTCTAATTTTCTAATCAGAGATTCTATAAAATCCTTAGACCGTTCATCGTCATCAATAACAGTGTAAGTACACCATAGTCTCAAAAACTTATTCTTCCTCGCTCCACTTTCCGTTAGTTTTTTAGTCCTTAATCTTTCACTACGTATTAACAATTTTAATTGGTCAATCTGACAATTACTCTCTAGCTTGGACAGTTCTTCTTGTCGGTGATAATCAGACGTAAAAGAACCTAAATGTATTGTTAAGTTTTCCCCTTCGGGAATTTCTTTTAGCCCCGCTTCTATCCCCTCAAAGATCGGCAGCATTTGCGATGATTCTAAATTCGGATGAATCCCTAAACAATCAAAGCAGAATTTAATTTGAATATTTTCACCTTTTTTAAGAATTAATGCGCCTACGCCCTGCCTACCTCCTAAGTTGAGGTCGCAAATACCCGCTAAATGGATAATATCTTCAAAGGGAGTGAGCATTTTCACAACACTAATCTGCTCCTTTTCTAATGCTACTTTACCTAATTTATCTTTAACTTTCTTAGAAGAATTTGGCATAACTTTACCAATCACTGAAATTTAACTAGAGCTTAGAACTTAGAACTTATTTTTCTGACGACTTCCGACTTCCGACCTCCGAATTCTGTTGTATTGATTGAAATTTCATATATCCCCTACTAATCCGAGGAACGCTGACGAACTTACCGAAAAAGTCTTTATTTGTAGAAATTGTCCACCATGTTGCCCATCCCCAAGCAATACTTAATCCTGTACCTAGCCAACTTGTTTTCAGTAGATAATTAAAGATAAATATATTGACTACTGCTATTAATGTCCAGGCAAATATTTGGTCAGCAGGGAATGGACCTAGCCTTGGTCTTTCTCCTAAAATCCGATTTACTGTCCGAAAATCATGTTTCGTTGACATACTTATTGATTTATTGAAGAAGGCAGAAGGCAGGAGGCAGAGGGCAGAAGCTTCAATGTTTTGTAGGGGATTCAACACCGTACTTAATTGGGGCCACAAAACAAGAAAATTTGGTGGGGGTCTTAAACCAAGTTCGGTTTGGTCACGGGCAGGGGGCAGAAAACACTATTCCTTCTGCCTCCTGCCTTCTGCCCTCTGCCTTTCTACATAAAAGTTATCAGCTATTAATTCAAATACGTATTTATCAATAACTGATAACTTAAAAAGCTTTCTTACTAAACCTGAACAATCAAACCAGTAATTAAATCTCCAACAAAAACTGCCATAACTATAATTAATGGAGTTCTTGCTAGCGTCTGCCAGTCTTCATCATTCCGGGCAGATTGAATAATCCGAACTAGACTGATCCCAACATATAATAGGAATAAAGCTCTTAATACATTGAAAAAAAGCGCGATAACTGCTGCTGTTTGTCCATTGCCGGCATTACCAAAAGTGGTGGTCATCCAAGTTTGAGCATTATTGAAGAACTGAGCATTAGCTGGAGCCGCCGCAAAATCAATTAGGCAAATTACTGCTAACAGCGCAAATAACACTGCATAGAGATTAATTCCATACTTACTTTGTAGTTTATCGAAGTTAGTAAATAATGCTTGTGACTGTTTCGGCAAGGCAATCACGATGGCAGACGCAATCATAAATCCACCCATCAATATATTGTGGACGGACATCTCTGCTATCATCAACACACCAGTCACACCCATCAGTGTGAGTGTGCCTTTTTTTGCCCTGTCATTCTTCTCCTCAGGTAAAAGTGTTCCTGTTGCTGAAGCAGCAAAATCTGGGTATCCGTAGTCAGTACGCATCTGCTTTCGTTCTCCTGAACGATGTCTTGAGGGATAGGCACATTCTTAAATAAGTCAACCCCAAAATCCACGTACCCTGGTACGGAAAAAAACAGAACTGTAGTACTGTATAAACATTTCTAACAGCAATCATCTACGTAGATAAAAATCTCTTTCTTGTATTATCAGTCTTTGTGCTTGATATACTCACATCACTTAATCATTAATTAGTATAAATCTTTGTGCAACATCTTCAGTAAGTGCCAAATATGGGGGATTGACTATTGACTATTTTTATGATGTAAAACGTCAAAATTAGCTTTAATAAAGTTTGGGGGTTTAAGTTAAGAGCCTAATTAAAATCCCCGTTACAAAACTGTACTTCCGTTAGCGGAGCGGGGCGTTAGCCCATTCCGACTTCCGACTTCCGACTTGTTTAAGTATCCCTACTCTCCATAAATTTAACAAAGTCGCAAGTCGCAAGTTGCAAGTCGCAAGTGAAGAACTTTCAAACGGTTCAGTTTAAGTCCCCGGCTTCTATCAAGCCGCAAGTTTTGTGGCTCTTTCTAAATCCCCGTTACAAAACTTACTTGCGACTGCGAAAAAGTCACTTGCGACTTGAGTTTAACTTTACCTTCGATACCTCACCATGTTTTGCATCATCACTAAAAACTGTTAAAACTTGAGTGCATGTATAGAACAAATATGTATAATACTTGCAGCTTGTAATTCAGCATTTGTTAGAAGTAGATATTTGGTCAAGCAAGGAAATTGGGAATTAATTTTCAGTCAGGAGTCAGAATTCAGGAGTCAGGAGCCAGAATGTTGCAGAAGAGTGAATTCTTTTCAATCAATAGAAGAGTTATACGCTCATTGCTTTTAAATTCTGGCTTCTGACTTCTGGGTGCTGAATTCTTACAATTTTCACGCATCATTTGTTGGAGTATTTATGAGTACAAGAAAAATATTTACAGCACTTGTTTCAATAGGTGTAGCACTATGCTTAGGAGCTTGCCAGTCTGAAAGAGACTTGGTTGCTCAGGCAGAGAATGACTTAAAACCGGCTTATGCGGCGGCAACTGATGAGCAAAGCCAAAAAGATAAGGAAGTACAGGAGCAAATAAGGCAATATGTAGAAGAGACACCTAACTTATATAGAATAACTTGGAAGGTATGCGGAGATTATAGAAGTCGTCTTCGGGATGGAGTAAGATGTAGCGAAACTAAAATTCCCAAAACTAAAGGATATGTTGATCCCGTTTACGTCTGGGCAGCTAATGGGGTGCAGTTTGTTAATAAGCAACACTTTGTTAATAGCTATTGGGCTACAGGATTGTTTGTCAAGTCTAAAGGATGCTTGAACTCAGGTAAACCAGGACAAGAGCAATTTTATAATGTAAAAAATTTCACCAGAGATAAAACGAATCCTGTTCCTACCGCAGCAAACGTAAAGATTGAAGCTCTGTCAAAGCAGGAAAAACAAACAGTAGTAGAACTTGCCTTCAAGGACGCAGAAGTAGAAAATTATGCGCTGAAAAATTTTGGTGTGTCAGCAACCACAGGATTAATACCCACTGGGGAAACTTGCTTAACATTAGACGAATGGAAGAAGACGCAATCGTAAACATCAGGCACAGTCGCTTCCTTAGATCGCAGTTCAGTCGCGGCAACTTCCTCCATCTCCACCACAACCAACCAACGCAAGTATTGTCTTATTCTTTCTTAGATAAAGAAAACAATTTAACTTGTTGACCCCTTGTCCCCTGCAAGCGGTAAGTTAACTTTAACCCCAGTTGGTCTAACAACAACCCCAACAGCCAAATCGGTTTGGGGTCAGAAGGAACAGTGAAACCCAAAATTTTTGATGTGAGCAGCGCAGTCAACAGCGATCGCCGTTTCTAAGTTAATTCAGCCAGTAAATAGTTTTGCTCACGCACATCAGTTATTTAGCAAAATCTTGTAGTTTTTTATACTTAAGTTTTGCAGTCATTGATTACTTCATGCTTATACTAAGGGATGGCGTAACCGCAAGAGCGTAGCTGATCGCTCTATGAAAATCGCAATTTGCCGACCATTGGTCGGCAAAAACTTAATTATTATTCTCAAAAACTAATCCTTTATATGAGCCAAGATCGAGGGTGTTAAAAGGAGCGGGAATTTGCAGACCACCATACCAAACGATGTCTGTGCCTTCCCTTATGCCCTCTGTATAACTGTATCTTTGTAATCTAAAACACTTTAGTTTACGCAATTCTAATTACTGTAGGCACCGCTATGCAGTAAAACTTTCTGCATTATACTCATCTAGGTAAATAGGCTAAATGAACCTACCATCAACTTATTTTTTTACCTAGATAAGTATCATGATACAGTACAGGAACTTCATTCCATGTTAAACTTGCATTTTTAACTGTGTAATTTACGACATCATAAACTAACTCGCAATCACCTAAAGTTCCTTCGCCCATTAGGGAGCATCTTCGTAAATAGAATTCGATAAAGTAAAATGGCACATCAAGTTGGGATAATCTCTTTTAGTCGTAAATATTTTTACCCCTGATCAAGATGCCAGCGCCTTTAAAAGTTGACCTGTCACCAATAGAAGATCAAGCCCTACTAGCACTCACTCAAGCAAAAGGTATACCACCAAGAACTCAAAGTCGTGCCACTGTACTACGCTTATCAGCAGCAGGATGGACAGTGCTAAAGATCGCACAATATTTAAAATGGCATCCACAGACTGTACGCGACACAATTCATCGCTGGTACTGGGGCAAACTCGATAGTTTGTGGGATTGTTCGCGTCCGGGTCGCCGTCGCCGATGGCATAACCCAAATATCAAGTCCCTGCTTCAATTCAAAATCTCTTTATTTAGCTATCAACTTATTTTTATTTTATTTTCTTACATCTCTTACATCTATTTAATGCTATTTCTCCACAGTCATGGCATTTCTACTACTTATACAGTCAAAATTTACAGGCAGTACAAGGATGAAGCACTCGCTACTCTCACCAGCAATCCCTACCAGTTAGCTGCTGACATCTACGGTATTGGTTTTCTGAGAGCTGATAAAATTGCCTTTTATTTAGGAGTTGCGCCTGATAGTCAGTTCCGTTACCGTGCTGGTTTAATTCATGTTTTGAACGAAGCTGCTGCCGATGGGCATTGCTATTTACCCCAGCCAAAACTCATTGAGAATGTGATCAAACTGCTGACTACAGCAGATCACACACCCGAAGAAGATGCCCTCGCTGATATTATCAAAGACATGGCACTCAAGGATGACTTAATCCGCGAGAAAAGCTCAGACCAAACCCTGCTATGTTATCTACCAACCTACTTTCACACCGAACAGAACCTTGCTCAATTAATACAATCTAGATTTTGCCAACCAGTTGCACAAGATATGCCTCCTGTTCGCGCCTGGATTGAGCGCTTCACCAAGAGTCATAAAATCAAACTTTCACCACAGCAACGGCTAGCGGTAGAAATGGCTGCATATTCAAAGGTAATGATTCTTACTGGTGGCCCCGGTTGCGGTAAAACTTTCACCACCCAGACCATAGTCTCTCTGTGGAAAGCAATGGGCAAATCTATCGCCTTAGCTGCGCCAACTGGACGCGCTGCTCAACGCCTGAGTCAAATCACACAACTCGAAGCCAAGACGATACACTGCTTGTTGGAATTTGACCCAAAGACAATGGGCTTCTTACGCGATAATCAAAACCCTTTACCCCATACCGCAATTGTCGCGCTAGAAGCTAGTATGCTCGATTTGTTTCTGGCATCTTCTTTGGTAAAGGCGATACAATACGGTTCCCAACTACTGCTAGTGGGTGACATTGACCAGTTACCCTCTGTCGGGCCCGGTCAAATCCTTGCTGACTTGATTAATTCTGGTCACGTTCCGGTGGTGCGGTTGACCAAGGTATTTAGGCAAGCCCAACAGAGCGCAATTATCACCGCTGCTCACCAAATTAACCGAAGCCAGTTTCCCACAATTGAACTGATTTCCGATAATCCCGTGTCTGAATGTCTGTGGCACGGCGGCGGTCATCACCCCAAACATGGTGTTAAAGCAATATCCGAAATCATTACAGACTTGATTCCCCGCCTGGGTTACAATCTAGCTACTGATGTGCAAGTGCTTTGCCCCACCTCGCGCGGTTTGCTTGGGACTCGTAACCTCAATACCGTATTGCAGCAGTTGATTAATCCGCCCAGTCCCGACAAAGTAGAGATTACCAGGGGGGGGAATTTATTACGAGAAGGCGATCGGATCATTCAACTGACTAATGATTATAATCACGAACTGTTTAATGGCGACTTCGGAATTATCAAGGCCATTGATCCTGAAGAGATGGAAGTTACTGTACAGTATGGTAAGCATACTGTCGTTAGAACCAGAGCAGACTTAAATCAAATTGCCCTCGCCTGGAGCTTCACCATTCATCAAAGCCAGGGTTCAGAATATCCGGTAGTAATTCTGCCAATTTATACGCAGCCTTATATGATGTTGTCTCGTAAACAGTTGTACACAGCATTAACTTGTGCCAAGCAGTTAGCGATTGTCGTTGGTTCCAAGAAAGCGATATCCAAGGCTTTGCGTTCTAGTGACGGCCAACTGCGATATACACGATTACAGCAGCGGTTGGAAAGCGCTTTTTTGCACCCGACGATTGCAATTTAGAAATGTTCAACTTAACAATTTCACCCGGCTTGCGGTTGTTGCTCTCAATCAAGAGTGAGAAATCTGGTAGCTAGTAGGTCGCTTTCGTCACGAAAGCGGGGTAAAGGGGAAGGGGGAATGGGTAAAGGTTTTAAATCCCTTACCCTTTTCCCTTTCCCCAGTCCTCACTTAGCATTTTGGGGTTGGCAGACTACTAGCTGTGCTTTCGCCCCGTGTCTGGTAAGCGACGGCGGGGCATTTCATTACTGGTAAGTGCCTTGGCAATTCTTGAGAAACTACTTCTCTAGCTCCCGTTTGCAGTTCTAGAAAAAAGTGTCTTAAACACAAAGCAATCAAACCACTCTCAAAAAATAAACTAAAAATGACTCTATAGTTTTATGGCGTGATAGCGCTGAAAAAGCAGTACACTGCGGCGTAAATAAACTTTGGAGGACGCTCTTTGACCTCTTATATCATTTATTAACTATAAAGTCATTTTTAGTTTATTTTTTTCACCTACTTTTAGGCTTTTCAAAATAAATACCCTGCTGAACAATTGCATAACAGTATTGTGTTTGTCACGCTCCTCAGTATTAGAGGTGTACTATACGCAAAAATCGAGAAATTTTCATTCGCTTGAGAGTGAGTTGAAACGCCCATTTTAAAGGACAATAAAAATCAGACACTATAAAACCAGACGAAACTATGATTGTGTCTGATTTTTAAGGGAGTAATAAAAATGACGCTCTCTCTTGTCCATATAACAGCGCATAGAAAGGCGATCGCTTCCTTGCCAGTAGCGCAGGCGGAGGCGAAGTTGATTGCGCTGTGGCTGGAGGGAAAAGCGTCGTCTTCTATTCGGGCTTACCAGCGATACACTAGGCGATTTCTGGATTTTCTGGACAAGCCGCTCAAAAAAGTGACTTATGAAGACTTGGTAGAATACGCTAGTTCTTTTGGGGGCAATGCCGAAAGCACAAAGCGGATATACATAGCTTGTGCTAAAAGCTTGATTAGTTTCGCTCATAAAATTGGATATCTCCCTTTTAATGTAGGTATGGCACTAAAACTGGGTGAATTGCCAGATGTAATCAACGAACGCTATTTAGACGAAGCTGATATTAAATTGTTGATACGGGCAGCTTCTAAGCATTTAGCTGATGCTAAAACTCCTAAGCGCCAGTACACAGCCCTACGTAATTTGTTAATTATCAAACTCCTGTATCAGGCAGGCTTACGGGCAAGTGAAATCTGTGATCTGACTTGGGGAGATTTGACACCCCGTGGTGAGAGTGGTCAAGTGTACGTGCGAAAAGCCAAGGGGAGCAAAAATCGCACAATTCTCATTAAGCCGAAGCTGTGGGCGGAACTAATGGAGTTCAAAGGTCAAGCTTTATCTACAGACGCAGTGTTCCGAAGTCAAAAAGGGGGACATCTCGACCGTCAAAACTTGCACCCGATTGTCAAAGCAATTGCACAAGAAGCTGGATTAAGCGAACTGGTTTCTGCTCACTGGTTACGTCATGCCCACGGTTCTCACGCTATTGAGCGCGGGACTAATCCTGTATTGGTGAAAGAAACTTTGGGTCATGCCAATTTAGCCATCACCGATCGCTATCTCAAAGCTAGACCTAATGACAGTAGCGCTTTGAACTTGATGGATCTTTGACATTTACACAAACTCTAAGATTTTAACCAGTGAGAATGCAGCACAAATAAGAACCAGTGGCATCGATTGCTACTGGAAACTAAGCAGAAAAACTGCTTTCAAATGCCAAAGGGGTTTTTCCCTAGCCAGCCCCCTCCATAGGCAACACTTCTTCCAAGAGCCATTCATAAAATTCCGGGACAAGAGATTCCACAAGTCGCAGTTCATTTGCCGCGATCGCTTCAAGTTCCAGCACCGTCTCCCAACGCAAATGACTCTGCCATCGCTTGAGAATGCCTTTAATTGCCTCAACTCCACGAGAAATACCAGAGCGAAGTATTTCTACGCAGTGGAGTAAGGTAGTGCGATCGGTCGGAGGCGACTCAAATTCGGTAGTATCCTCCCCCTGGCAATGGGAGTTCCCTATAGCATTAGGGGGGGGGGTGGATACGGGCTGCTGATTGGGGTTTACACTATACGCAGCAGGGGTTTGGGTCGCATAATAGGTTCGATTTTCTTTTTGATTACGCTTCGTTTCACGATGAGCAATTACATGCATTGCAAATTCTAATTCCTCTTTAGATAAAGAGAAAAGTTTCACCTGTTGCCCCCGTTTACCCTGTTTACGGAAGGTCAACTTTAGCCCCAGCTGTTCTATAAGAGTTCCTAGCAACCAAATAGGCTTACAGTCACTGGGAATAGTAAACCCAAGAATTGCTTTGACGTGAGCAGCACAATGTATAGCGATCTCCCTCATCTTGAGTAAGGTGGAATCGTCGGCAGTAACTTCCTCACCTGCAACTAAAGAAGTGAGAATTTGATGCAGTCCCAGGTTAAATCTAGCCAGCCAGCGTGCCGAGTAATTGCCCCAGTCGATGCACAAAGGTAAATTGTCCCGCTCATTGCGGTCTTTTTGGGTGACAATTGTTGGTGGTGTAGGATAATTTTGCCCGGTTTTGGGGTCAGTAAACGATTCTTCGGGTGGGGCTAAAATGGCCTCAAGTCCGGCGATCGCTCTAATTAAGCGACCACCTTTATCCATTTCTACGAGTGATTCGGTTACTTCGATGCCGTAAGAATCAGAAATGCGGAATTTTTCGCATTCAAAAATTTCGCTAGGGTCAAGGTAATCTTTGCTCTGACGGGCACGGTACTCGCTCAAAGTAATATTCTTGGCCTTGGCAACAGCCGAATTGTGGGCACGATCCAAAGCTTGTGCTGCTGCTTTAAGACTTTCAAGAGATTGAGGATCTGAATCACTGCCCACATATATAAATGTATTGCCCATTTCTGTGAGAAGCGATCGCAAGTCATCGCGCAAATTATTCAGAGAATAGTGGCGGTTAGCCATAATTTGGCAGTAAGCCTCAAGCGCCCAATCTTTCTCCGCTCCCCGCTTACCCGTTTCTCTGTCAATTCGCAACAGAAAAGCGGTCATTTCATTGGTTTGGAGCAAGCGCTCTTTAATCTTGGATGCGTTAGTATCCTTGTAACCAAAGGGAGGACGCGGGGCCACCCAAATATGAAACGGGACTTTCGGGCGATAGCGGTACAACTGCTGGGCGCATTCAGTAGCAGTTTGGGAAACGCCGTGAAAGACACCAAATACTAGGTCAAAATGATACTCAGAAATATCAACACCAGTACCGAGACTGGGAGAGGTGAACAAGGCATCAAAGTTTTTGACGGCGTTGGTGATATCTTTAATGAAAGCGACATTCTCATCACTGCCAGAATTGTCAGAGTGAACCGACCAGATACGACATTTTTTTTGTGTATGTGATTTTTCGGAGTTAGATTCTTCGTACTTGATAGTAAAGGATTTGTCGAGTTTTTTGATGAAACGCTTACTGTCGCTGGCAACCATAACTTTTTCTCCAAGCATCAACGCTGCCGAGATTTGGGCGACTATGGCGCTAGAATTATCCCCCTCGTACCAATAAATTGTGCGTGAACCGTTTCGCCACTCGTTTTTAATGATGTACGGGACTTCACCTTTTGGTCGCATTGCAAGAAAGAAGTTTACCGTTAAATCATCCATGTGTGCATCAGCGATGACGACCAGTGGCGCATTGTATACTATATATTCCAGTACCTCCAAAATGGCGGCGCGATGTTGTTTGCAAGTATTACTATGTAGTAAGTGGGTAAGGTATTGGCAGGCTTCATCTATAAATATGCAGCCGTAGGTGAGAGACTGAGTATTCAGCTTATGCAAGCTGTCAATAGTAATACTAAGGGCTTGGGCCTGGGCTAAACCTGTGTAACCCAAGTCTGAATACATCGCCGTCCGCAAGCGTTCGGCAAGATTTTTCAGCAAGTTAACCCGATGCCCATTGTTGAGGAACCGCGCGTCGGGGTTTTGGTCACGCCACCAGCGCATGAGTTCAGTTTTGCCTGTACCCATGTCGCTCCAGAGTACGACTAGTCCTGATTTTGGGAAATTAAAGGTAGGGGATTTCTTCGATTTGGATGAATCAACTTCGCCAGAATCCGTAGACTTCTTCTTTCTTTGATGTCCTTTTATAGATGGCGTGAAAAGTTGTTCCTTTTCAAGCTCATAAAGCTCAGGCACTCTCAAGCATTTTTCTTCAAGTTCAGGAATACACAAAGCCTCAGAGAGATACTTGACATTAACAGTGACATCCGGCTGGTACTTGCTTAACCCCCATTTTTTAGCCCGATACGAGCGCTTGTAATCAGCAAGTGATTTAGCATCATCGATGATTGCGGTCAGCAAAGCGTTAGCATCTTCGCCCCGCGCCACAACAAAATCATCAACGCCTTTTTCTGGCCCCGGCAGTAATGCAACTTCACATTCAGAACCAGCCGATTCGATTGCTTTTGCAGTCCGAACAGTGGCTTGAAACACCGACCACCTGGTTTTAGAAGAAGTTTCGTAGTCGAATAAAATAATGAACTTGCGTCCCGCCTGAGCCATTGGTACTAAGTCAGGATGCAACCGTTCATCAAAATCCTGTTTGCCCACGCGACCATTCCAAATTCCCGGAAGTGCGATCGCTACAAACCCTAAACTAAGCAAGCAAGCGGCTTTCTTCTCACCCTCACATAAGATAATCGGAATTTCTGGATGCTGTTTCACCCACTCCCAAAATATTAGTGGATTAAGTTGATCCAGTAAGCGCAATGCTAAAAGTGAATGATAGCGCTTAATTAAATAACGCTTTGCAACTAAGTCCTGGATGGGGTTAGCGACATCAAAGTAGGTAACGCGGTTGGGGGTTTTGGGGGGCGACTCGTATTTGACGGGTTTCCCTTTTTGCCAATCAATACGAGGAAAGTTGGGCTTGATCCTTCCCCACTCCATTGGTTGCCAGTTCTTGAATGGGTCAAGTGATTGAATCCACGTCCCACCCAACAGCAAATGCTGATACAGCTTTAAGTATCCATCGGTGACTCGCCCTGCATTCTTACGTGGGATTTTATCAGATATGAACAGGAAATCATAAACTGATTCTCCCTCAACGTGAAAGAAGTTGCGCTTAATCAACGCCGGATGAATGGCGCTACCAGCTAACAACTCATGGTATTCCGCTGCCGTGAGGTTGTTTGGGTATTCAGTTGAAGAGGCTGCGCCTGGGTCAAGGGGAAGGGGCAAAGGGGAAGGGGAGGAAGAATTTGTTAACTCTTCCCCATCCCTTTTCCCTTTTCCCTTTAACCTTTCCCCCGTTTTCTTAGGGGTATGGTTCAT